>CAUSDA010000096.1:0-9996 GCA_963529965.1 uncultured Neisseria sp. | reverse complement strand
AGGTGGCGGTGATTTCGACGCGGTAGGCGGTGTTGGCGGCTTCGGAGGCGGTGAAGGATTTGACGGAGAGTGATGGGGAGAAACGGGCGAAGGTGAGGTGGTAGGATTGGCGGGCAGTCATGATAACACTAGGATGAATTTATGATGAACGCCTTGAATATACCATAACCATAATGACAAATATCTTTGTTAAGATGAATGGCATAAATTTCACCTAAACGGCAAGAAAAATACCATGATGTTAAATTCCCTCCATGTATACACGTATACATGTATACAGTTATAATTCAAAGCTGTACTGTATCTCAGACCCATCCCATGAAAAAAATCCTCGTTACCGGCGGTGCGGGCTTTATCGGCTCGGCAGTTGTCCGCCACATCATCCAAAATACCCAAGATTCCGTCATCAATCTCGACAAATTAACTTACGCGGGCAATCTCGAATCACTGACCGACGTAGCCGACAGTCCCCGTTACGCTTTTGAGCAAGTGGACATTTGCGATCGTGCCGAACTTGACCGCGTGTTTGCACAACACCAGCCCGATGCCGTAATGCACTTGGCAGCGGAAAGTCATGTCGACCGCTCTATTGATTCCGCCGGCGAATTCATCCAAACCAACATCGTCGGCACGTTCAACCTGCTCGAAGCCGCGCGCGCCTACTGGCAGCAAATGTCGTCTGAAAAACGAGAAGCTTTCCGTTTTCACCATATTTCCACCGACGAAGTCTATGGTGATTTGCACGGCACGGACGATTTGTTTACCGAAACTACGCCCTACGCCCCGTCCAGCCCCTATTCCGCTTCCAAGGCTTCCAGCGACCATCTCGTACGTGCATGGCTGCGTACTTACGGTCTGCCGACCATCGTAACCAACTGTTCGAACAACTACGGTCCGTACCACTTCCCTGAAAAACTCATTCCATTGATGATTCTGAACGCGCTCGACGGCAAACCGCTGCCCGTGTACGGCGACGGGATGCAAATCCGCGACTGGCTGTTTGTCGAAGACCACGCCCGCGCGCTGTATCAGGTTGTTACCGAAGGCGTTGTCGGCGAAACCTACAATATCGGCGGGCACAATGAAAAAGCCAATATCGAGGTGGTCAAAACCATCTGCGCCCTATTGGAAGAACTCGTTCCTGAAAAACCTGCCGGCGTGGCGCGCTACGAAGACTTGATTACCTTCGTGCAAGACCGCCCCGGCCATGACGTACGCTACGCCATCGACGCCGCCAAAATCGGCAGGGAACTGGGCTGGAAACCGCAGGAAACGTTCGAATCCGGCATCCGCAAAACGGTGCAATGGTATTTGAACAACAAAACCTGGTGGCAAAATGTATTGAACGGCAGCTACCGTCTGGAACGTCTGGGCAAGCTTTAAACCATACCTGCCCTACATTGCAAACAACAGGCATCATCGAAAAAGGTATTTCCATGCATTCTCTGTCCCGCATAGTCTTATCGGCAACTTTGACCTCAGCCTTGTTCGTCTCTATGCCAGTTCTGGCAAAAGAAACGCGACATCATGCCGCACAAACGACTGTTAAAAAGATGACAAAAGCCGATGGCAGCACTATTGAGCGGGCAGTTGTCATCATTGAAGACGACACTATGCGCGGCATTGGCGCCGAAAACCGCTGGATTGCAGAAAATATGCCGGGATACCGCAAAGTCGGACAAGCCCTGTTGCAGCAAAACGGCGGCGTCTATGACCGTATTGATGTACAAAATGAAGCAGGCGACATCCGTTCCGTTTACTTCGATATCAAAAGCTTCTTTGGTATGGTAAACGGCAAGCCTCTTTAAAACCAAAGGTCGTCTGAAAACATTAGCCATGCACAAACTATGTTTTCAGACGACCTTAAAATCCATTTCACACATTTTGCTGATTTCAACAATCAGACCAACAAAGGACCCCCATGAAAGGCATCATCCTTGCCGGCGGCAGCGGCACGCGCCTCTACCCCATCACGCGCGGCGTATCCAAACAGCTTCTGCCCGTGTACGACAAACCCATGATTTACTACCCCCTGTCCGTATTGATGCTGGCAGGAATACGCGAAATCTTGGTCATCACCACCCCTGAAGACAATCCCTCTTTCAGACGACTGCTCGGCGACGGCAGCGATTTCGGCATCTCCATCAGCTACGCCGAACAACCCAGCCCCGACGGCTTGGCACAAGCATTCATCATCGGCGAAGAGTTTATCGGCAACGACAACGTCTGCTTGGTCTTGGGCGACAATATCTTCTACGGCCAGTCGTTTACCCAAACCCTGAAACAAGCCGCCTCCAAAAAACACGGCGCCACCGTGTTCGGCTACCAAGTCAAAGACCCCGAACGCTTCGGCGTCGTCGAATTTGACGAAAACTTCAATGCCTTATCCATCGAAGAAAAACCGAAACAGCCCAAATCCGACTGGGCGGTAACAGGCTTATATTTCTACGACAACCGCGTCGTAGAATTTGCCAAACAAGTCAAACCGTCCGCGCGCGGCGAACTCGAAATCAGCACGCTCAACCAAATGTATCTTGACGACGGTTCATTGTCCGTCCAGCTTTTGGGGCGTGGCTTTGCATGGTTGGACACCGGTACGCATGAAAGTCTGCACGAGGCCGCCTCATTCGTCCAAACCGTGCAAAACATCCAAGACCTGCAAGTCGCCTGTCTCGAAGAAATCGCTTGGCGCAACGGCTGGCTTTCAGACGAGCGTCTGGAAGAACTCGCCCGCCCGATGGCAAAAAACCAATACGGTCAATATCTCTTACGCTTGTTGGCGAGCATAAACCGCTAAGCTCAAACCTATTGTATTCATAGCATCAAGCGTAGTTTTTCTTGATTCGTTCAAGTGGAATTGAAAATATGAAAATCATTGATACCACCATTCCCGAAGTCAAACTTTTAGAACCGCAAGTCTTCGGCGACGCGCGCGGCTTCTTCATGGAAACCTTCCGCGACGAATGGTTTAAGACCAACGTCTGTGACCGAACCTTCGTGCAGGAAAACCATTCCAAATCAGGCAAAGGCGTATTACGCGGCCTGCATTACCAAACCGAAAACACGCAAGGCAAACTCGTCCGTGTCGTTGTCGGCGAAGTGTTCGACGTTGCCGTCGATATGCGTAAGGACTCGCCGACTTTCGGCAAATGGGCGGGCGAAATCCTGTCGGCTGAAAACAAACGCCAGCTTTGGGTACCTGAAGGTTTCGCACACGGCTTTTACGTTTTGAGCGATGAGGCCGAATTCGTTTACAAATGCACGGACTATTACAACCCGAAAGCCGAACATTCACTGATTTGGAACGACCCGACCGTCGGCATCAAATGGCCGCTGCAAGGCGAACCCAACCTGTCGCCCAAAGACTTGGCAGGTAAAATCTTGGCAGAAGCCGAAACCTTTTAAGGTCGTCTGAAAACGATTGCAGGCGGTTATCCCATTTGCCCTTATGCGGCAGAATCAGGATAATGCGCCTGCATCGATTATTTTCAAACTCAAACGGCAAACACCATGAATTTTTACGATTTACTGATTTCTCCGTTCGTAGAGTTCGATTTCATGCGTTATGCGCTGGCATCGATATTCTGTTTGGCACTCAGTGCCGCACCTGTCGGCGTTTTCCTCGTGATGCGCCGCATGAGCCTGGTCGGAGACGCATTAAGTCATGCCGTTTTGCCCGGCGCCGCGATAGGTTATATTTTTGCCGGTTTGAGCCTGCCGGCAATGAGCATAGGCGGCTTTGTTGCCGGCATGCTGATGGCTCTTTTGGCAGGATTGGTCAGCCGTTTCACCACTTTGAAAGAGGATGCCAACTTTGCCGCATTTTATTTGAGCAGTCTGGCAATCGGTGTCATCTTGGTCAGCAAACAAAAGGACGGCAGCGTAGATTTACTGCATTTGCTGTTCGGTTCCGTCTTGGCAGTGGACATCCCTGCATTACAACTGATTGCCATCGCCGCCAGCATAACGATTACCGCTTTGGCAATCATCTACCGCCCCTTAGTCTTGGAAAGCATAGACCCTCTGTTCCTAAAAGCCGTTGGCGGGAAAGGCGGCTTTTGGCATGTTGTGTTTCTGGTGTTGGTGGTTATGAACCTGGTTGCCGGCTTTCAAGCACTCGGCACGCTGATGTCAGTCGGTCTGATGATGTTGCCCGCCATTACCGCCCGCTTGTGGGCAAAAAATATGGGGATGTTGATTTTATTGTCAGTCTTGCTGGCACTCTTCTGCGGCTTTGCGGGCCTGCTGTTTTCGTATCACGTCGAAATACCGTCGGGTCCCGCCATTATTTTGTGTTGCGGCGTCTTATACACCCTGTCCGTCATCTTCGGCAGCGAAGGCGGCATATTGACCAAATGGATACGCGGCAAAAAACACCGCACCGCTTGACGGCAAACCATACTCCCAAAACCAATCAACCCGTCAATTCATTGTTCCTGACCCGGTTTCATTGCCCAACTGAAACAAAAGGTCGTCTGAAAACCATCCCCTCGGTTTTCAGACGACCTTTTGCCATGAATCACACTCCAACGCCTTTATTCTCCGATTCCGGTAGAAAATTCGATTATTCCCGTCCCAGCCTTGAATTTCATGTAAAAAATAGTAATAATAAGCCCTTTTCCAGCAGACCATACTGCCCGACCAACTCCCCTCAAGAAAGCACGAAACATGGCGTTAATCGTACACAAATACGGCGGCACATCAGTAGGCTCGCCCGAACGCATTAAAAACGTAGCCAAACGTGTCGCCAAAGCCCGCGCCGAAGGACACGACATCGTTGTCGTCGTATCCGCCATGAGCGGCGAAACCAACCGCCTGGTTGCGCTGGCGCACGAAATGCAGGAGCATCCCGATCCGCGCGAGCTGGACGTAGTTTTGTCCACCGGCGAACAAGTGACCATCGGCCTTTTGGCAATGGCATTGAAAGACATCGGCGTGGATGCCAAAAGCTACACCGGCTGGCAGGTCGCCCTCAAAACCGATACTTCCCACACCAAAGCCCGCATCGAAAGCATCGATGACGAAAAAATGCGCGCCGACCTCGCCGAGGGCAAAGTCGTCATCGTCGCCGGTTTCCAAGGCATCAGCAGCGAAGGCGATATTTCCACGCTCGGACGTGGCGGTTCCGACACCTCCGCCGTTGCGCTTGCCGCAGCCCTCAAAGCGGACGAATGCCAAATCTATACCGACGTAGACGGCGTTTACACCACCGACCCCCGCGTCGTGCCTGAAGCGCGCCGCATGGATACGGTTACATTTGAAGAAATGATCGAACTGGCAAGCCTCGGTTCGAAAGTTTTGCAAATCCGTTCAGTAGAATTCGCCGGAAAATACAAAGTGCGCCTGCGCGTACTGAGCAGCCTGCAAGACGGCGGCAACGGCACCTTAATTACCTTTGAAGAGGACGACAACATGGAAAGAGCTGCCGTAACCGGTATCGCATTCGATAAAAACCAAGCCCGCATCAACGTACGCGGCGTACCCGACAAACCCGGCGTCGCCTATCAGATTTTAGGCGCGGTTGCCGATGCCAACATCGAAGTGGACATGATCATCCAAAATGTCGGCAGCGAAGGCACCACTGATTTCTCCTTCACCGTACCGCGCGGCGAGTACAAACAAACCATCGAAATCCTGACCAAACTGCAAGACAGCATCGGTGCAGCCGCCATCGACGGCGACGATACCGTATGCAAAGTCTCCGCAGTCGGCTTGGGTATGCGTTCGCACGTCGGCGTTGCTGCCAAAATCTTCCGCACCCTCGCCGAAGAAGGCATCAACATCCAAATGATTTCCACCTCAGAAATCAAAGTTTCCGTCTTGATTGACGAGAAATACATGGAACTCGCCACCCGCGTCCTGCATAAAGCGTTTGATTTGGGTTAATCAGGTTATATGCTTGAAAGGTCGTCTGAAATTTTATTTTCAGACGACCTTTTTTATGAGAAAACCGTAGGTTGGAATCTATATCCGATAATATTTTCTTAGCTGTTTATCGGACATCTCCTCCATAAGCGCAACCTAAAAAAGTAGTAATTGATTTTAGAATTCTGACAAGGTATAGGATATATGTGGAATATTAAAGATATTGAACATGATGAATTAATTCAATTCTTAAAGAATGAAAAATTCTACGCTTCACCTTTTAACATAAAAGATGATCAAATTAAGATAATCCATGATGGTGATTTAGCTACTTATTTTGCAACTGATGATTCAGAAGAATTTTTTCAAGATTGGCAATCTTTATGGGAAAACCAGATAGTCAATTTAAATATTTACGGAAATAGCAACATACTATCCAAAATTAATCATTTTTTGGAAGAAGAATTAAATTATTCAAAGGACTTTTGTGGCGCAATCAAAAAAGTTGGTTATGATGCTGGTACGGAAATCTCCCTCCTTTTTAATAATATGGAGGGAGATATGCTAAAACTTTTATTATGCGTTGCCCATAATAAAACATCTCCATTTATTGAAAAAATGAGGCTAATTTATCTCAATAATGGTTTTCCATGTGGATATGAAGGTTCCTATCCTAATGGAAAATTTGTGGTCTTTTCTAATAAATAAATTATCAGCAGTCTGTAGGTTAATCTGTGATATCTGAAGAGAGTTTAAGCAGATTTGGCGCGTTATTCATAAAAATATTTTTAAGTTTGCTATATCAATACCCAATAATTGGATTCCCTCTCCAAGGTCGTCTGAAAATAAGAAACCTTTTTTACCACCGTCGGACTAACAGATTATCAACGCAATATTTAAGGAGCTTTATGACTGCTTTCATCCGCTTCGTTTCAGTGTTGCTGACCGCATCCGCATTGACTGTCAGCGTAAGCGCCGCTGCCAAACCCGTTGCTGGAAAACGCGTCGCGGTGCAGTCGTCCAAAGGCAAGGTCATGCTGCCAGCCGGGTATGCCAAAATGATTAACGACTTTCCCGAGCCTGATCCGAAACTGCTGGAGCCGATCCCTATTTCAAATGTGAAATCGCCATACGGACGGGCGGATTTGATTAAATTTTTCGAAATCGTTTTACAGTCTCATTCGGAATTGATGGCGGCACAAGATGAATTTAACCGAGCCGGAGAAAATTCGACACATTCTCCAGAATTTTTTGAAGCTGCAAAAAAGCTGGATGCTGAGTGGAAAAAAGTTACCGGAAGGTTTTTGGATGCTGATTTCCGCGATTCTGAAATTAAAGCAGTGGTTAACCGGAGGGTCGAAATCAACATATTGGCAAGTCATGTCTTGGAATATTTGATAAAACATCAAAAAACCTTGATGGGTGACGGAGAAAAAAACCCTGAAATAAACCAATTGGATGTAATGGCTTTTCTAGAAAAACAAAATAAAGCTCAGGAAGAAATTAAGAGAAGCAATGCAGAAATGTTGAAAGCCGTCCGTGCATTAAAGAAAAAATATTCCCTATAATCCCCCCAAAGGTCATCTGAAAACGCTACCGAAGCCGTTTCAGACGACCTTTTTGCAAACTGATTGATAACATATTAAAACCATATCCCAAGCCTGCCGAAATATGCCATAATAGCCACGCAGCGCGCTTTTGCGCCGCATTCGAAAAGAAAAACCTAACCTACAAGAGAATATCCCATGACTAGCAAAGCCACCATTATCTACACCCATACCGACGAAGCCCCCGCGCTGGCGACCCAATCCCTGCTGCCGATTGTGCAGGCATTTACCCGCCATGCCGGTATCGAAGTCAAAACCAGCGATATTTCCCTGTCCGGCCGCATTTTGGCGGCGTTCCCCGAGCATTTGACCGAAGCGCAGCGCGTACCCGACGCGCTTGCCGAGTTGGGTGAACTGGTGAAACAGCCAGACGCCAACGTGATCAAACTGCCGAACATTAGCGCATCCGTACCGCAACTGACCGCCGCGATTAAAGAATTGCAGGCAAAAGGCTTTGCCGTCCCTGATTATCCTGCCGACCCGCAAACCGATGAAGAAAAAGCCGTGCGCGAACGTTACGACCGCATCAAAGGCAGCGCGGTCAATCCCGTTTTACGCGAAGGCAACTCTGACCGCCGCGCGCCTAAAGCAGTGAAAAACTTTGCGAAAAAAAATCCGCACAGCATGGGCGCATGGACGAAAGACTCCAAAACCCACGTTGCCACCATGCAAAGCGGCGACTTTTTCCATAACGAACAATCCGTTACCGTACCCGATGCGACTTCCGTATCCATCGTGTTCACCGACAAACAAGGCAACAAGAAAGAGTTGCGCGAGCCCGTCGCCCTGAAAGCCGGCGAAATCATCGACGCGACCGTGATGAGCAAAAAAGCCCTACTCGCCTTCCTTGCCGAACAAGTGCAAGACGCGAAGGCAAAAGGCGTTTTGTTCTCGCTGCACATGAAAGCCACCATGATGAAAGTGTCCGACCCGATTATCTTCGGACACGCTGTCAAAGTGTTCTTCGCGCCTGTTTTTGAAAAATTCGGCGACAAACTGGCTGCCGCCGGCGTCAACGTCAACAACGGCTTCGGCAACCTGCTTGCCAATCTGGACAAACTGAATGCGGACACCCGCGCTGCCGTCGAAGCCGAAATTGCCGCCGTTTACGCCGCCAACCCTGATTTGGCGATGGTCGATTCCGACAAAGGCATTACCAACCTGCACGTCCCCAGCGATGTTATCGTCGATGCTTCCATGCCTGCGATGATCCGCAATTCCGGCCGTATGTGGGACAAAGACGGCAAAGCGCAAGACACCAAAGCCGTGATTCCTGACAGCAGCTACGCAGGCGTTTATCAAGCAACCATCGACTTCTGCCGCGAACACGGCGCGTTCGATCCGACAACCATGGGTACAGTACCCAACGTCGGCCTGATGGCGCAGGCGGCCGAAGAATATGGTTCGCACAATAAAACTTTCGAAATCGAAGCCGACGGTCAGGTTCAAGTCATTGATGCGGCAGGCAAAGTCCTGATGCAGCACGACGTTGAAGCAGGCGACATCTGGCGTATGTGCCAAACCAAAGACGCGCCCGTCAAAGACTGGGTACAACTCGCCGTCAACCGCGCCCGCCTGAGCAACACGCCCGCCGTGTTCTGGCTCGACGAAAACCGTCCGCACGATAAAAGCCTGCTTGCCAAAGTCAACGCCTACCTTGCCGAACTGGATACAAATGGTCTCGACATCCGCGTCCTCGCGCCCGAAGAAGCCGCCAAGTTCAGCTTGGGTCGTCTGAAAAACGGCGAAGACACCATTTCCGTAACCGGCAACGTCCTGCGCGATTATCTGACCGACCTGTTCCCGATTTTGGAACTCGGCACCAGCGCGAAAATGCTGTCCATCGTTCCGTTGATGAACGGCGGCGGTATGTTTGAAACCGGCGCAGGCGGCTCCGCACCGAAACATGTTCAACAATTCCTCGAAGAAAACCACCTGCGCTGGGACTCGCTGGGCGAATTCCTCGCGCTCGCCGTATCGTTTGAACATCTGGCGCAAAAAACCGGCAACACCAAAGCCCAAGTCCTCGCCGACACGCTGGATGCCGCCACCGAAAAACTGCTGTTGAACGACAAATCGCCCAAACGTAAAGCGGGCGAACTCGACAACCGCGGCAGCCATTTCTACCTTACTCTCTATTGGGCGCAAGAGCTGGCAGCGCAGGATAAAGACGCTGAACTGAAAGCAGCGTTTGCGCCGCTGGCGGAAACCCTGACCGCCGACGAAGCGAAAATCGTTGCCGAGCTTTCCGCCGCACAAGGCAAAGCAGCCGACATCGGCGGCTACTACGCCCCCGACGCTGCAAAAGCCGCCCAAGCCATGCGCCCGAGCGAAACGTTCAATCAGGCATTGGCAAAGCTGTAAAAGCATTACGGTAAAGCTGTAAACATGAAAGGTCGTCTGAAAACCTGTATTTAAAGGTTTTCAGACGACCTTTTTAATTAACTTTAAACCAGTACGGCGTTGCCTAGCCTTAGCTCAAAGAGAACGATTCTCTAAGGTGCTGAAGCACCAAGTGAATCGG
>CAUSDA010000095.1:0-10314 GCA_963529965.1 uncultured Neisseria sp. | reverse complement strand
ATCCGTACACGGCGGGCGTTGCCGCCTTGTCTCATTTTTATTTTAATCCACTATACAAACCGACTTCTTTGACAGAATACGGTTTCAATTCAAGCCCGATAGAAAAGGTCGTCTGAAAATCAAATTTCAGACGACCTTTTTGTTTACGTTTGAAACTTAATGCTCCAGCCCCTCGGTATCGATTTTGACGACTTTGTCGGTTTTATCCTCCGGCAAAAGCAGGTTCAGGATAACTGCCGTAATGCCGCCGGCGGAAATGGAGTTTTGGAACAAGACAGGCAGGTTTTTAAACACTTCCGGTTCAAACGCCACGCCCAAGCCCAGACCGACCGACGTTGCCGCAATCACTGCCTCGCGCCTGCGGATGCCGTGGCTGACCAAAATCCGCACGCCCGCAATCGCAATCAAGCCGAACATCAAAACCATTGCACCGCCCAACACCGGACTCGGAATCGTCGTAAACGCGCGTCCGACGACAGGGAACAAACCCAGCAGCACCAAAATCACGGCAATATATTTGCCCACATGGCGCGAAGCCACGCCGGTCATCTGAATCACGCCGTTGTTTTGCGCGAAGGTGGTCAGCGGCAGCGAACCCAAAGCCGTCGCAATCACCGATACCAAGCCGTCCGCCAACACGCCGCCGCGCAGGCGTTTGGTGTATTCCTCGCCTTCAATCGGCTGGTCGGACACCATTGCCGTCGCGGTCAAATCGCCGACCGCCTCAAATACGCTCAACAGGAAAATCGCGCCCGCCACAATAAATGCGTGCCAGTCGAAAGCAAAACCATATTTAAACGGTACGGGCAGCGTAACCAGCGGCAGGTTTTGCAGTGCGGAAAAATCCACCTTGCCCAAAAACAGCGCGACGATGTAGCCGACAATCAGCCCGACCGCGATGCCGCTCATGCGCAGCAGCGGATTTTTCATGCAGTTGAATATCAACACAATCAGCAACACCAGCGACGCCAGCCCCAAGTTTTCCATCGAGCCGAACGTGCCGTTCGCCTTCGCGCCGAAGCCGCCGCCAAAATCGGTAATGCCGACGTGTACCAAACTCAGACCAATCAGCATCACGACCACGCCGCTGACCGTCGGCGTAATCACTTTCTTCAAATACGGCAGAAGCCATGCCGAGAAGCACACCAAAAACGCGCCGACAAACGATACGCCCAACAGCGTCGAAATCATCACATCCTTAGTCAAACCGCCCTCTTTCATCCCTGCGCCGAGCGCAATCATGACAGTAACGAACGAGAAATTCACCGACTGGATAGACAACATCCCCGAACCGACCGGTCCGAAGCGGTTGACCTGCAAATAAGTGCCGACACCCGACGCTACCATCGCCATCGACACGAGATACGCCGTCATCTCCACCGGCAACTCCAGCGCGCCGCCCACAATCAGCGCGGGCGTAATCATCGGCACAAAAATTGCCAGAAGATGCGTTATCGCGCTCAATAAGGCATTTCCGAATGGCGGTTTGTCTTCCAAACCGTACACCAAATCAGGCGAATCTGCCTGTTTTTTCATTGTTTCAGCCATTGCAGTCTTCCTGTCCGTTGTCAAACGTTAAAAAATTTTAAGGAACGAAATTGTAGCGAATCAAAGATTCCTTATCAATTCTAATCCTCCAGCGCAAAAACATCCCTGGCTGCCCAAATTCGAATTTCTTTGAATTCCCGCGCCAGACAGTCCTTCGTTTTTAGACGGCATTTATGCGCTTAACACATTTTAATTCTTGACAGCACTTCCATCGCTCAAAACCAATAATTTTATGATTATAAAAAATATTATTTATTAAGATATGATAGCCCTTAAGCCTTTAAACCAACCGTCCGGCCGATATGTTTCACACAAACAACAAAGTAAGCTACAATCCGAAGCATAATCGACCTCACACAATGAATAAAAAGGTTTCCGTATGTTACAAGGTAGCTTGGTTGCCCTGATTACACCCATGAATCAAGACGGCAGCATCCATTACGAACAACTCCGCGATTTGATCGACTGGCATATCGAAAGCGGTACCGACGGCATCGTCGCCGTCGGCACGACAGGCGAATCCGCCACCCTCTCCGTTGAAGAACATTTAAGCGTAATCGAAGAAACGGTCAAACACGTCAACAAGCGTGTTCCCGTTATCGCCGGCACCGGCGCCAACAACACCCTCGAAGCCATCGCGCTCTCCCGCGCCGCCGAAAAAGCCGGTGCAGACTACACCCTCTCCGTCGTCCCCTATTACAACAAACCCTCCCAAGAAGGCATTTACCAACATTTCAAAACCATCGCCGAATCCACCTCGATTCCGATGATTATCTACAATGTACCCGGCCGCACCGTCGTCAGCATGACTAACGACACCATCCTGCGCCTTGCCAAAATCCCGAACATCGTCGGCGTCAAAGAAGCCAGCGGCAACATCGGCAGCAATCTCGAATTAATCAAACACGCGCCCAAAGGCTTCACCGTCCTTTCCGGCGATGATCCTACCGGCCTGCCCTTCATGCTTTGCGGCGGGAAAGGCGTCGTAACCGTTGCCGCCAATGTCGCCCCCAAACTCTTCGCAGATATGTGCCGCGCCGCCCTTGCAGGCGATATTGCGACCGCTCGTCAATTAAATGACCGTCTGATTCCGATTTATAACACTATGTTCTGCGAACCAAGCCCTGCCGCGCCCAAATGGGGCATCTCCGCATTGGGCAAATGCGACCCTTATGTCCGCCTGCCGCTCGTCCCCCTGACCGAAGCCGGACAGGCAAAAGTCCGCGCCGCATTGCAAGAATCCGGACAACTCACCGCATAAGCCGCAAAGGTCGTCTGAAAACCGTTTTCAGACGACCTGCCGTTAACCCATCACATCCCACAGGAAACCAATATGACCTATATGAAACCTGTCGTCGTAGCAATCGCCCTGATCAGCATAACTGCCTGTTCGGGCAACAAAAAAGACCTGCCCAAGCTGGATTACCAAACCCAGACACGCAAAATCGTCAAATTAGAAGTACCGCCTGATTTGAACAACCCCGATCAAGGCAACCTCTATCAAATACCCGCAGGCAGCGGCGCCGTCCGCGCCAGCGACCTGAGCCGCCGTACATCGGCAACCCAACAAGCCGCGAATTCCGAAGTCCTCAAATCCGTCAAAGGCGTCCGTTTGGAGCGCGACGGCAACCAACGCTGGATTGAAGTCCAAGGCAAATCCCCTGCCGAAATTTGGCCTCTGCTGAAAGCATTCTGGCAAGAAAACGGCTTCGACATCAAATCCGAAGAACCCGGCATCGGCCAAATGGAAACCGAATGGGCGGAAAACCGCGCCAAAATCCCGCAAGACGGCCTGCGCCGCCTCTTGGACAAAGTCGGCATGGGCGGTATCTATTCCACCAGCGAGCGCGATAAATTCATCATCCGCATCGAACAAGGCAAAAACGGCACGACCGACGTCTTCTTCGCCCACAAAGGCATGAAAGAAGTTTACGCCGACAAGAAAAAAGACACGACCATGTGGCAGCCTGCTGCCAACGACCCCAACCTTGAAGCCGCCTTCCTCGCACGCTTCATGCAATACTTGGGCGTCGATCAGCAACAAGCTGAGAACGCGTTGACCCAAAGCGTTGCCAAACGCAGCGGCAGCGAATTGGCACGAATCGACGGCAACACCCTGCTCGTCTCCGGCGACTACGGCCGCAACTGGCGCCGCACCGCGCTTGCCCTCGACCGCATCGGCTTGAATGTCTTGGGTCAAAACATCGAACGCCACGCCTTCTTGGTTCAACAGGCGCCTAACGAAAGCGACGCCGTTTCCACGAAAAAACCGGGCTTCTTCGGCCGTATGCTGGGCAAAGGCAAAAAAGTTGAGAAACCTGCCGCCTACCCCGAAATCATCGTATTCGTCGAGCCTGTCAACGGCGGTTCGCGCATCAGCCTCTTGAATAAAGACGGCAGCGCATACAAAGGCAGCGATGCCTCTACGCTCCTCAGCCGCCTGCATACGGAACTGCGTTAAGCAATCCGATGTCACAACAGGTCGTCTGAATTTGAATCTAAACTGCGCCTCAAATCTCGGACGCCCGTAAAAGTCCATTCAGGCACTCCCTATTAAGCCGGGTTCTGCATAAACAGGACTCGGCTTTTTCCATCTCAAATTGCAACGCTCCCGTTTGCAGCAATCCATACAACCATCCGCCTTTAAGCAGTATCATACTGGTCGGGATATCATGCTACTCGTTGCTTCAACGGCAACCTGCCCTTCCCTATCTGGCAGGGTATTTAGCATGTTCTGATTATGAGAAGAGGTCGTCTGAAACCAAATTTTCAGTTTCAGACGACCTTTTACCGTATCAGCAACCTTGTCCCTTCCCCCGTCCTGCGGGGAAGGTTAGGATGGGGGTGGCTTCGCGGCTTTAGGCAAAATCAAATTGGTGCGACCCGTAAAGCCACCCTCTCCCCAACCCTCTCCCACCGGACGGGAGAGGGGGCAGGTTGCGCGTCGTGGCATAGATTTCTGTCTGACTACCGTCATTCCCGCCCCCGCCTACGCATAGTGGATTAAATTTAAATCAGGACAAGGCGACGAAACCACAGACAGTACAGATAGTACGGAACCGATTCACTTGGTGCTTCAGCACCTTAGAGAATCGTTCTCTTTGAGCTAAGGCGAGGCAACGCCGTACTGGTTTAAAGTTAATCCACTATAAAAATGCACCCTGACGGCTGGAGGGTGCAACCGTCAGGGTGCCATTCAAACTGCTTTCATCTGCTTAAAACGTAGGGGTCGTCTGAAAATCGGATTGACTGTTCGGCTCATTGTATTAAGGGTTCGGCAAACTCTTCTCCAACCTTCCAAAGTCTCTCCACCGATTTAATGAATGACGGTTTTCAGACGACCTTTGAGGTCGTCTGAAAACCGTACAAGCCTTACAGTAACACTTTCTCCACGCCGCCGTTGTTGGCTTTTTTTACAAACTCGTCCAGCCAGTTTTCGCCGAGGATGTGTTTCGCCATTTCGATGACGATATAGTCGGCAGGCATGTCGTTGTCGTCGGCGTAGCGGCTCAGTCCTTGCAGGCAGGCGGGGCAGGAAGTGAGCATTTTAACGGGTTCGCCCTGCGGCAGCTCTTTGAGGTTTTTCTCGATTTCTTCCTGTTTGCGGAATTTGACTTGGGTGGCGATGTCGGGTCGTTTGACGGCGAACATGCCGGATTCGCCGCAGCAGCGGTCGCTTAAGACGATTTTCTGCCCCATGAGGCTGCTGGCCATTTGGGTGGCGTTCATGGTTTTGATGGGCGTGTGACAGGGGTCGTGGTAGAGGTATTGCTGACCTTTCACGCCGTTCAGTTTCACACCTTTTTCGAGCAGGTATTCGTGGATGTCGATGATGCGGCAGCCGGGGAAGATTTCTTCGAAGCGGTATTTTTCGAGCTGGTCGTAGCAGGTACCGCAACTGACGACGACAGTTTTGATGTCGAGGTAGTTGAGGGTGTTCGCCATGCGGTGGAAGGCGACGCGGTTGTTGGTGCTCATCTGCTCGGCTTTTGCCTTGTTACCGCCCGCATCCTGCGGATAGCCGCAACACATATAGCCGGGCGGCAGGACGGTTTGTACGCCGACGTGCCAGAGCATGGCTTGGACGGCAAGTCCGATTTGGCTGAACAAACGCTCTGAACCGCAGCCTGGGAAGTAGAACACGGCTTCGGCATCTTCGGGCGCGGCGGGGTTGCGGATGATGGGGATGCTTTTGTCGTCTTCGATGCCGAGCATAGAGCGCGGTGTTTTGGCGGGCACGCTTTTGGGCAAAGGACGGTTGATGAAGTGGATGATTTGTTCTTTGACCGGGGCGGTGCCGACGGTGGCTTTGGGTTCGGCTTTTTGTTTTTTGGTGCCGACGGGTAGGAGTTTGCCGATTTTGTAGGCGAAATTCTGCGCGGGGAAGCCGGTCTGTATCATGGCGGCGCGCAGGGCTTTGATGGTTTTAGGGCCGGTGGCGTTCAGGAACGCCATGCCCATCGATGCGGCGGGTGCGAAGCGTTTGTGGCCGGAGTCGGCAAGGTAGTTGCGGATGGCTACGGTTACGTCGCCGAAGTCGATGTTGACGGGGCAGGGTTTGACGCAGCGGTGGCACACGGTGCAGTGGTCGCCGATGTCCATGAGTTCTTCAAAGTGTTTGATGGAAACGCCGCGGCGGGTTTGTTCTTCGTATAAGAAGGCTTCGGTCAAGAGCCCCACGCCGAGGATTTTGTTGCGCGGGCTGTACAGCAGGTTGGCGCGCGGAACGTGGGTGGAGCAGACGGGTTTGCATTTGCCGCAGCGTAGGCAGTCTTTGACGGAATCGGCGATGGTGCCGAGGTCTGATTTCTCCATAATCAGCGATTCCGCGCCCAACAGTTCGAAGGACGGCGTGTAGGCGTTGCGTAGGTCCGAACCTTTCATCAGTTTGTGACGGTTGAAGGTGTGTTTGGGATCGACTTGGTTTTTGTAGTCCCAAAACGGCTGCAAGTCTTCATCGGTCAGAAATTCGAGCTTGGTGATGCCGATGCCGTGTTCGCCCGAAATTACGCCGCCGAGCGAGCGGGCGAGCTTCATGATGCGTTCGACCGAACGGTAGGCCGTCTGAAGCATTTGGGCGTCGTCTGAATTGACGGGGATGTTGGTGTGGACGTTGCCGTCGCCGGCGTGCATGTGCAGGGCGACGAAGACACGCCCGCGCACGGTTTTGGCGTGGATTTTGCCCAAGCCTTCGATGATTTTGGTGTCGGTTTTGCCGCTGAAGATTTCGGCGAGCGGTTTCATTACGTCTTCTTTGACGGACACGCGCAGGCGGAAATCGCGGAATGCGGTGAAACAGCTCTCGTCGTCTTTGGCTTCGGGCGCGACATGGACGGCTGCGCCGTAGCGGGCTTTGTAGTCGGCAAGCGGCGTATCGAGATGGGCGAGCAACCAGTCCCAACGCTCTTTAACGGCGGAAACGTGGGCAAGGGCGTGTTTGCCGCGTTCGCCTAAAAGTTCGGCGGTCGGCAGGTCCGTGCCCATTTTGTCGATGGGGAGTTTGCCCGACAGATATTGCTCCAATGCGGCGCACAGGGTCAGTTTATTTTGGATGGAAAGCTCGATGTTGATGCGTTCGATACCGTCCGAATACTCGCCCAGCCGCTCCAGCGGAATCACCACGTCTTCGTTGATTTTAAAGGCGTTGGTGTGTTTGGCGATGGCGGCGGTGCGGCTGCGGTCGAGCCAGAAGGTTTTGCGCGCTTCGGGCGACACGGCGATAAAGCCTTCGCCGTCGCGGGCGCGGGCAAGTTCGCAGATGTGTTCGGCGGCTGCCTCTACGGCGGCTTCGTCGTCTGAAACCACGTCTGCCAGCAAGACCATTTTCGGCCGTCCTTTGCCCGCCGCTTTGGTGGCGTAGCCGACGGCGCGGACATAACGCCAGTCCAAATGTTCCAAACCCGCCAGCCGCACGCTGTCGTGGGCGAGCAGGAAATCGCGGATTTCGACGATAGAAGGCGTGGCGGTGGCGACCGTGCCGAAAAACTCCATACACACGGTGCGCGTGTGCTTCGGCATTTTGTGCAACACGAAGGCGACGCTGGTGATGATGCCGTCCGTACCTTCTTTTTGCACGCCGGGCAGGCCGCTCAAGAATTTGTCGGTAACGTCTTTGCCCAAACCGACTTTGCGGAATTTGTGGCCGGGGATTTCCAAGCGTTCGGTTTTAACGATATTGCGGCCGTCTGAATCCAGCGTGTGAACGTCGAACACGGCGGTTTCTTCGTCGTGGATTTTACCGAAATTGTGGCGCACGCGCTCGATGCGCAGCCATTCGCCCTGCGGGTTGACCATCTGCCAGTAGGCGAGGTTGTCCAGCGCCGTCCCCCACAGCACGGCTTTTTTGCCGCCCGCGTTCATCGCCACATTGCCACCCACGCAGGACGCGTCGGCGGAAGTCGGATCGACAGCGAACACCAAACCCGCCTGATGCGCGGTTTCTTCCACCCGCCGCGTTACCACGCCCGCGCCGCAATGGATAATCGGATGTTTGCCGTTTAAACCCGCCAGTTCGACAAATTCCACGCCGCGATGCTTGTCCAGTTTTTCCGTATTGATGACCGCGCTCATGGCATCCAAAGGCACGGCGCCGCCGGTATAACCCGTGCCGCCGCCGCGCGGAATAATGACCAAATCCAGCTCGATTAAGGCGCGCACCAAAGGCGCGATTTCCGCCTCCGTGTCGGGATTGACGACGACAAACGGATATTCGACGCGCCAGTCGGTCGCGTCGGTAACGTGCGTTACCCGCGCCAGCCCGTCAAACATAATATTGTGCGGCTTGGTGATTTTGCTCAAACGCTCCAAAATCTGCCGCCGCTTTTGGCGCGTTTCGTCAAAGCTGCCGTCAAAACACTCGACCGCCTTTTCCGCCGCCGCAACCAATACATCGACTTGCGGATTGTCGTCACGGCGTTTGCGGATTTCGTTCAAACGGTGGCGCATTTCGCGCACCAGCGCGGCGCGGCGTTTCGGATGCTCCAGCAAATCATCAACCAGATACGGATTGCGCACGACCACCCAAATATCGCCCAACACTTCAAACAGCATCCGCGCCGAACGCCCCGTCCTGCGCTGTCCGCGCAAGTCCTGCAGAATCTGCCACGCCTCATCGCCCAACAGGCGGATGACGATTTCGCGGTCGGTGTAGGAAGTATAGTTGTAGGGAATTTCCCGAATACGCTGCGGGGCGGTAGTCGTGGTCATGGTGGCGGTGTGTCCGTATGATTATTGGTACGGCGAAACTGCGGAAAGCTGCGGCATGATTTCGCCGTATTTTTATGAAAAGGTCGTCTGAAAGTGCAGCTTCAACGAAGTTAAAATGATTTTCAAAACAATCAGACAACTCGTTGGAAAAGCGATAATGTAGTTTAAATTCCGATGTTTTTCAACGGAAAAGGCGAAAAATGTTTCAATAGGAATAATTTTCAAAAAGGCAAATATTGTTGACAATTTAAAGGTAAAAAGACTTTTCAGACGACCTTCGACGCCGCCACGCTTGAGTTTTCCCGTAAAACAGTTATAATGCCACTCTCTTACGGCGGGTCTCCCCGCATGGTAATTCGGAACACCGGGTCAGGGGCGGAAGCCAGCAGCCCACTCCGATGCGTCAGTGCCGGGGGTCTGGCTCGCCACCCTATTAAAAAACACCGAAGATTGATTGGTCTTCGGTGTTTTTGCTTTTGCAGAATCCGGGATTGGGAAAAGGTCGTCTGAAAACCTATTGAATGCACCTACTCAAATAACGGCAAGGCATTGCATCCGTTTGTAACGGTAAGGCAACATCAAGCAGCTTTCTCGTTGGCGCGCCCTAAATAAATGGCAATCAGGGTCAACACGGCGCCGCTCCATTGGAGGGCGTTGATCGGTTTATCCAACCAAAAATAGTCTATCAACAAAGCGGCGACGGGTTCGGAGAGCAGCAGCAGTCCGGTCAGTGAGAATGACAATAAGGGAATGGCGTAGGCTATCATGCCCCATGCGAAACACTGCATCACCGCGCCGTAAATCAATACCAGCCCGATATCGCGCATGGTGGCGGGATAGAGGGCGTGGCTGTCAAACAGTATGGACGGGATGATGAGGGATAACGCGCCGCCAAAGCTCAAAATCATCATCATCGGGAACAGGGAGGTTTTCTCGATTTGGTGGGTTTTGTGGATACACACCATAGACAATGCGAGCATCCCGCCCGAAGTGATGCCGCTGATAAAGCCCCAGACGGCGTTGCCGTTGTGTCCGAACTCAGGACTGCCGATAAGTGCGACGCCGCTGATGGCGAGAATGAGGCTGAACATTTGCGGTTTGCTCAAGCGTTCGCCGAAAAAGAAGAAACCGATGGCGGAGAGGAAAAATATCTGCAAGCTGTTGAGCAAGGTGGAAATACCGGGGCCGACGGCGTGTATGCTTTCGTGCCACAGCGACAGGTCAAATGCCAGAAACACGCCGGAGAGCATGGCGGTGTAGATGGCTTTTCTGCTTTTGGGCAGCTTTTGCCCGAAGAGACGAGACAGCAGCCAGAAAATCACCGCCGCTATCGCCAGCCGCCAAAATGCGATAGCGTAAGAACCGACGTCGACAAATTTGACAATCAAGCTGCCCAATCCGAAAACGACGCAGCCGACGACCAGCAAAGGGGCGGCATGCGAATGATGCGGCTTATTCATAACGTTCTCTATTCTCTTTGTTTTATAGTGGATTAACTTTAAACCCGTACGGCGTTGCCTCGCCTTAGCTCAAAGAGAACGATTCTCTAAGGTGCTGAAG
>CAUSDA010000094.1:0-10342 GCA_963529965.1 uncultured Neisseria sp. | reverse complement strand
GGGGGAAGTGACAAGTTGCCGTTGCAGCAAATCGTAGCGTGGGCTTCGCCCACGATCTTCCCGCCCGAACATCCGAATCCAATCATCTCTGTTTATTCGTGGGTAGAACCCACGCTACGGGCGGCTGGCTCTCCAGCCTGGCTGGAG
The DNA here is from genome assembly GCA_963529965.1 of uncultured Neisseria sp. Lineage (GTDB taxonomy): Bacteria > Pseudomonadota > Gammaproteobacteria > Burkholderiales > Neisseriaceae > Neisseria. Next base: position 10,195 of record CAUSDA010000094.1, on the reverse strand, counting down.
AGATCGGCTCTACAGTTTGCACGAATTTGATTTTACCTAGAACCATAAAGCCACCCCCATCCTAATCTTCCCCCGCCGGACGGGGGAAGTGACAAGTTGCCGTTGCAGCAAATCGTAGCGTGGGCTTCGCCCACGACCTTCTGCCCGAACATCCGAATCAAATTATTTATGTTCATTCGTGGGCAAAGCCCACGCTACGGCTGCTAAAAATATAGTGGATTAACTTTAAACCAGTACGGCGTTGCCTCGCCTTGCCGTACTATCTGTACTGTCTGCGGCTTCGTCGCCTTGTCCTGATTTAAATTTAATCCACTATAAGTGGGGCACAATATAAAAAACAGAGGTCGTCTGAAAACCCGAAATGTGGTTTTCAGACGACCTTTTCCTTACGCCTTATTGTGTTTCGCGAACTTTATTCGCCGTAATAGGCTTTGGTCAGGATTTCTTCCATGTCGGCGACCAATGCGAGGCGCGGGTTGGCGGGGGTGCATTGGTCTTCAAAGGACAGCAGTGCCAGTTCTTTGCGGCCGTCGATGAAGGTTTTTTCATCAATGCCTTGCTCCTTGAACGACATTTTGATGCCGACGTTGACCGCCAGTTCATGACAGGCGCGGGCGAAGGATTCTACGCCTTCGGCGGGGGTGGCGCACGGCAGGCCTAAGGTACGGGCGATTTCCTGATATTTCAGGTCGGCTTTGTAGTAGTTGTACTTCGGCCAGGTGGCGGTTTTCTGCGGGCGCGTGCCGTTGTAGCGGATGACGTGCGGCAGCAGGATGGCGTTGGCGCGGCCGTGCGGAACGTGGTATTTGCCGCCGATTTTGTGCGCCATCGAGTGGTTGATGCCGAGGAATGCGTTGGAGAACGCCATGCCTGCGATGGTGGAGGCGTTGTGCATGTGTTCGCGCGCTTCGGGGTCGGACGCGCCGTGTTTGTAGGAGCGTTCGAGGTATTGGAACACGAGCTTGATGGCTTGCAGAGCAAGGCCGTCGGTAAAGTCGTTGGCGAGCACGGAAACGTATGCTTCTACGGCGTGGGTCAGTACGTCCAGACCGGTGTCGGCAGTTACGCCGGCGGGAACGGTCATGGTAAACGCGGGATCGACGATGGCGATGGTCGGGGTCAGCGAGTAGTCGGCGATGGGGTATTTTTTGTCGCCGTCGCTGATGACGGTAAACGGGGTTACTTCGGAGCCGGTGCCCGATGTGGTGGGGATGCCGATGAATTTGGCTTTGCGGCCCAATTCGGGGAAGCGGAAGGCGCGTTTGCGGATGTCCATGAATTTTTGGACGAGGTCTTCAAAATCGACTTGGGGTTGTTCGTAAAAGAGCCACATGGCTTTTGCCGCGTCCATCGGCGAGCCGCCGCCCAGCGCGATGATGGTGTCGGGCTGAAAGCTGCGCATCAAATCCGTACCTTTATAGACGGTTTGGACGCTGGGATCGGCCTCGACATCGGTGAAAAGCTGGATGGTTACTTTGTTTTTGCGTTGGTGGAGCTGGTGGGTCACTTTATCGACGAAGCCCAAATCGACCATCGAACGGTCGGTCACAATCATGACTTTTTCACAGTCTTTCATGTCTTGCAGGTATTGGATGGAATCGCGCTCGAAATAGATTTTGGCGGGTACTTTGAACCATTGCATGTTGTTTCTCCGACGGCCTACTTTTTTGATGTTTAACAGGTTGACTGCGCTGACGTTGCCGCCGACGGAGTTTTTGCCGTAAGAGCCGCAGCCCAAGGTCAGGGACGGCAGGAAGGCGTTGTAAACGTCGCCGATACCGCCGAAGGTGGAGGGCGAGTTCCAAATCACGCGCAGGGCTTTGACGCGGGTACCGAAGGTTTTTGCCAATTCTTGATCAGCGGTATGGATGGCGGCGGAGTGTCCCAAGCCGTCAAAGGCGACCATTTGTTCGGCAAACTGCAAACCTTGTTCGGTGGAATCCGCTTTGAGCATTGCCAGTACGGGCGAGAGTTTTTCGCGGGTCAGCGGCTCGTTGGGGCCGACTTCGCGGCATTCGGCGATGATGATGTTGGTTTTTTCAGGGACTTTAAACCCGGCCTGTTCGGCAATCCACGCCGCCGGTTTGCCCACAACGGCGGAATTGAGCTTCGCGCCGCCGCAGTTGGCGCAGTTTGCCGTAACGCCGAAGATGAAGTCTTCGAGCATGGCTTTTTCTTTTTTGTTGGCGAAGTACACGCCGTAGGATTTGAACTCTTCGACCAGCTCTTTATAAATCTCTTTGTCGGCAATGACGGCTTGTTCGCTGGCACAAATCATGCCGTTGTCGAACGCTTTGGACATCACGATGTCGTGTGCCGCCTGCTGGATGTTTGCCGTTTTTTCGACATAGGCAGGCACGTTGCCCGCCCCGACGCCGAGCGCGGGTTTGCCGCAGGAATAAGCGGCTTCCACCATCGCATTGCCGCCGGTCGCCAAAATCGTCGCCACGCCCGGATGCTTCATCAGCGCGGAAGTGCCTTCCATAGACGGTTTTTCAATCCACTGGATGCAGTTTTCCGGCGCGCCGGCGGCAATTGCGGCATCGCGCACGATTTGGGCGGCGTGGGCGGAACACTGCTGGGCGGAAGGGTGGAACGAGAAAATAATCGGATTGCGGGTTTTCAGCGCAATCAGGGATTTGAAAATGGTGGTGGAAGTCGGATTGGTGGTCGGCACGATACCGCAGACGACCCCGACCGGATCGGCGATTTCGGTAATGCCGGTTACATCGTCTTCGCTGATGACGCCCACGGTTTTCAAATCGCGCAGGCGGCGCACGACGTTTTCGCAGGCAAACAGGTTTTTGGTCGCCTTATCTTCAAATACACCGCGTCCCGTTTCTTCGACCGCGTGCATGGCGAGTACACCATGTTTGTCCAGCGCAGCAATGGAGGCTTTGGCAACGATATAATCAATCTGCTCCTGATTCAGCTTGCGAAACTCGTCCAACGAGCGCAAACCCTTTTCAACCAAACTGTTGACCTCGGCTACGGCGGGGCTGACGACATTGTCGGCTGATGCGTTCATGGTGTATCTCCTTGATATAAGGTGGCAATAAAGACGATAAATTTTCACTACGATTACTATAAGTAATTTTGTTACATTTCTCTTTGACTTACATCACAAACCATGCATGCTGTTTTCAGACGACCCCTTTCAGGATTTTTCTGTTTTTAATACATTGAAATAAAATCATTTTAACGAGTTTGACAAAAGGGGCCGCCGAGTTTCCCCTTTTGCCATATCGCTATTGTTTTGCCCGCCGCAATTCATATGAAAATGAAATTTTTTGAATTTTGTATCGAAATTACAAAACAACCTTTCAAACAAAATTTGCAGGCAAAACGGACAAGGTCGTCTGAAAACCAAATTAAAGTTTTCAGACAACCTTGTCGCATATTCACAAGAGATTGTCGGGAAAACGATAGTTTTTTTCTACAATTTCAGATATTAAACTTATAAAATACAACCATTCTCATTTGTACAATGAACGGAGAAATTGATGTTCCGACCCAATCTGACCGCTGCCGCCGTTGTGGCCGCTTTATCTTCCACTGTATTTGCCGCCGAAACGGTCGAGCTGGATACCGTCCATGTGAAGGGGCAGCGTTCGTATAACGCGATTGCCACCGAGAAAAACGGCGATTACAGCTCGTTTGCCGCCACCGTCGGCACAAAAATCCCCGCATCTTTACGCGAGATTCCGCAATCCGTCAGCATCATCACCAACCAGCAGGTAAAAGACCGCAACGTTGATACCTTTGACCAATTGGCGCGCAAAACGCCGGGCCTGCGCGTGTTGAGCAATGACGACGGACGCTCGTCGGTTTATGCGCGCGGTTACGAATACAGCGAATACAACATCGACGGCCTGCCCGCGCAAATGCAGAGTATCAACGGCACATTGCCCAACCTGTTCGCCTTCGACCGTGTGGAAGTGATGCGCGGTCCGAGCGGCTTGTTCGACAGCAGCGGCGAGATGGGCGGTATTGTGAATTTGGTGCGCAAACGCCCGACCAAAGAGTTCCAGGGCCATGCGGCGGCAGGGTTCGGTACGCACAAACAATATAAAGCCGAAGCCGACGTTTCAGGACCTCTGAACACCGACGGCAGCGTGCGCGGCCGTGTGATGGCGCAGACTTCGGGCGCGTCTCCCCGTCCGGCGGAGAAAAACAACCACCACGAAACCTTCTATGCGGCGGCGGATTGGGACATCAACCCCGACACGACTTTGGGCGTAGGCTATCTCTACCAGCAACGCCACCTCGCTCCATACAACGGTCTGCCCGTCGGCAGCAGCGGCAATTTGCTGTCCCTGCCCAACCACACTTTCGTCGGCGCGGATTGGAACAAATTTAAAATGAACAGCCATGACGTGTTCGCCGATTTGAAACATTATTTTGACGACGGCGGCTACGGCAAAATCGGTATGCGCTATTCCGACCGCGATGCCGACTCCAATTACACCTTCGCCGCCAACAAACTTTCTGCCGACAATAAGGCAAACGTCGTCGGCTTAGGCACGGAAATCAAACAAAAAGCCTTCGCGGTTGACGCAAGTTACAGCCGTCCGTTTGCCTTGGGCAACACCGCCAACGAACTCGTCGTCGGCGCGGACTACAACCGCTTGCGCAGCACCAACGAGCAAGGCCGTGCAGCCGTTGCGCGTAATGTTGCCTTGGGCGATTTCCGCTCCGTTCCCTATGTCAACCTGATGCAGAACGCCCGTGCCGGCGCGCGCGGTTACAGCCATACCGTCGCTACCGAAAACCTTGACGAATTCGGTGTTTACGGCAAATCCGTCTTCCATCCGATCGACAGGCTGTCGCTCATCGGCGGCTGGCGTTTGGGACACTACAAAATCGAAGCGGGCGAAGGCGACGAGTTGCACAAAGCCAGCAAAACCAAGTTTACCGGCTACGCAGGCGCAGTTTACGACTTGAATGACAACAACAGCCTCTACGCCAGCTTCTCCCAACTCTACACGCCGCAAACCAGCCTCGGCACCGACGGCAACCTGCTCAAACCGCGCGAAGGCAACCAGTTTGAAGTCGGCTACAAAGGCAGCTACATGGACGACCGCCTAAACACCCGCGTCTCCCTCTACCGCCTGAAAGACAAAAACGCCGCCGCACCGCTGAACCCGAACAACCGCAACACCCGTTACGCCGCCTTGGGCAAACGCGTGATGGAAGGCGTTGAGACCGAAATCAGTGGCGCGATTACACCGAAATGGCAAATCCACGCAGGTTACAGCTATCTGCACAGCCAAATCAAAACCGCCGCCAACTCGCGCGACGACGGCATCTTCCTGCTGATGCCCAAACACAGCGCAAACCTGTGGACGACTTATGAAGTTACGCCCAAGCTGACCCTCGGCGGCGGCGTGAACGCGATGAGCAGCATTTCCTCGGCAGCAGGGCTGCGTGCAGGCGGCTACGCCACCTTCGACGCCATGGCGGCATACCGCTTCACGCCTAAACTGAAGCTGCAAATCAATGCCGACAACATCTTCAACCGCCACTACTACGCCCGCGTCGGCAGCGCGAACACCTTCAACATTCCCGGCTCGGAGCGCAGCCTGATGGCAAACCTCCGCTACGACTTCTAAAAACGGGAAAAGCAAAAGGAAAACAAATCACCGCCAAAAACCAGAAGACCAACACATTACGGAAACAGACCGGACAGGCAGGGAACACCACCTGTCCGGTTTTATCATTTATAGTGGATTAACTTTAAACCAGTACGGCGTTGCCTCGCCTTGCCGTACTATCTGTACTGTCTGCGGCTTCGTCGCCTTGTCCTGATTTAAATTTAATCCACTATATGTTCATGTTTGACATAGAGAAACAGCAGATATAGCCCAAAGGTCGTCTGAAACATCCGCCAACCCGATAACACACACAACACACCCCACCAACACAACCGACAACCCCGCCATGACCTCACGCACCGCACACTGGCAAGCCGCCCGCCTGCTGCAAGCCGAAGAAACCCACATCCGCTCCGAGCACACCGGCCGCAGCTACCGCATCCAAACCGCCGCCGTCGGCGACCCGCCCCCGCAAGGCTATCCCGTCCTCCATATCCTCGACGGCGACGCCTTCTTTCCCGCCGCCCTCAGCATGGCGCAATCCCTGCTCATCAACCCCATGACCCGAAGCCGCGCCGCCTGCCTCATCGTCAGCATCGGCTACCCCAACGGCGAAGTCCGCGACCTGACCCAACGCGCCCTCGACTACACCCCGCCCCTGCCCGAAACCGCCACCGAAGCAGACCTCCGCCAATACGGACAAGCCGACCGCTTCGCCGCCTTCCTCGACCACGAACTCGCCCCGGCCCTTGCCGCCAAATACCCCGTCAACCCCAAAGAACAAGCCCTGTTCGGACACTCCTTCGGCGCATTGTTCGGACTCTATTCCCTCTTCACCGCCCCCGACCGCTTCAAACACAACCTGCTCGCCTCCCCCTCCGTCTGGTGGCACAACCGCCGCGTCCTCGACTTCCTACCATCCGCCCTTTCCGCCGACACCGCCGTCCGCATCAGCGTCGGCGAACACGAAGGCCGCAGCAACCGCCCCGAACAAATCGGCAGGGAAATGGTCGCCCAAGCCAAACTGCTTGCCGGCACCCTCCAACACCTCGGCGCAGACGCACAATTTACCCTCTACCCCAACGCCAACCACGGCAACACCCCCTTCTACGCCCTCCCCGACCACATCGAATACCTCCGCCAAGCGTGGCAGAAGAAATAAACCGGCAGAAACGACAAGCCGTATTCCAAACAAAGAGGAATACAGCTTGAGTGGTGGCGGTTGGGGATTTTCAGACGACCTTGATTCAATTTTTTATGCAATCAACGCAGGTTTTATTCAATTAAATTGGAAATCCAACCCGTAGCGTGGGCAGCGTCCACGAAATCTATCATCCAATAATCAAAATCAGACAACAGCCGAATGGGTATCCATTTTGGCTTTCATCTCGTGGGCAAAGCCCACGCTACTCGTTGTGGCAACGACAACCTGTCCCTTCCCCCGTCTGGCGGGGGAAGGTTAGGATGGGGGTGGCTTTATGGGTCTAGGTCAAATAAATTCGTACAACCCGTAGAGCCACCCTCTCCCCAGTCCTCTCCCGCCAGACGGGAGAGGGGGCAGGTTGCAGGTAAAAATAAGGTCGTCTGAAAACTCTGAGAGTTGAGTTTTGGAGAAACAAACTCACTCCCTCCGTTTTCAGAGAACCTTTTATTCAATCAATATAGGCTTGAGATAACTCAGGTAGCGTGGGCTTTGTCCACGAAATCTACCACCTGACAATCCAAATCAGACAACAGCCGAATAGGTATCCATTTTGACTTTCATCTCGTGGGCAAAGCCCACGTTACGGATTACTACTCATTGCAGCAACGACAACTTGTCCCTTCCCCCGTCCGGCGGGGGAAGGTTAGGATGGGGGTGGCTTTTGAAGTTTAGGTAAAGCAAATTCGTGCAAACCGTAGAGCCACCCTCTCCCCAGCCCTCTCCCGCCGGACGGGAGAGGGGGCAGGTTACGAATAAAAACGAGGTCGTCTGAAAACTCTGAGAGTTGAGTTTTGGAAAAACTCGTTCCCCCCCCCGTTTTCAGACGACCTTTTATTCAATCTCTCCAGATTTGGGATAACCCAAGTAGCGTGGGCTGCGCCCACGAAATCTGCTATCTAAAAATCCAAATCAGACAACAGCCGAATGAACATCCATTTTGGCATTCGTTTCGCGGGCAAAGCCCACGCTACGGGAGACCTTTGCAAAAATCATCGACAATCCGGATTTATTCTGTCTGAATCTTTTTTCTAAAAATCTTAGTGATTAACCATCCCAGTAAAAACCACCAAATTGCATTCAGAAAGATAAATACCCAATTGGCTAACGGGCCATTTACATAATTGGAAACGAATAAGGACAAAATGGAAAAGGGAAAGGCTGAGACGAAGAGAAGAAAACCTCCCCAGCTCCCCTCTGTACTATCACCCAAAATAACCATTGATGCGATTAGATAGATTAATGCGAATAAGATGCCTAATTTATTTTTAAAGAAAGACATATATCATTTCCTCTTGTTTTTTGTAAGTATAAAGCATAAATCAATCAAAACGTTCACCAAATCGGGCGCTGCGTTCCATATGGGCGGACGCTTCCGCGGAATCTCCGGTAAAGGGTTGCAATCGGTTTATGTTCAGGAAAAGCGATATCTGTCCGACGGCAGGCTGCGCATTACCCGCAAACCCCTGATTGACGGCAAATGGAAAACCTCCGGAACCACTAATCGACAAGCTCGGAAGAGACCCAATCCGTAGCGTGGCTTTGCCCGCGAACCTGCTGTCCGACAATCCGAATCGGGCGGTTGTCTTTATCTTGATTTCGTGGCAAAGCCCACGCTACGGGTCGTCTGAAAACCTGTTTTCAATTTTCAGACGACCTTCTTGCAACGTCCACCTTGCCTGTGCTCAAACCGTCCTAACGCTCGATGCCGCCGCACAACCGTTCGACGATTTCCGCCGCGCTGCCGGGGCGGCACAATCCTGCGTTTTGTCCTGCCCAAAATGGGGAAAAGTCGTAGCAGCCTTGTTTTTCGGCGGCGGCTTTCAATGCGCCGGCGGCTGCGCCGGCCAAGGGGAACGGGAGCGCTGCGTCATTCATCGGACCAGCTTCGCGTATGAAACGGTTGTAAAGTCCGCGCGCCGCGCCGCCGCTGAACAAGTTGGTCACCACGGTATCTTCGGGACGGGCGGTTTGGATGGCGGCGCGGTGGGCGGGTTTGGTCAGGGCTTCGTCTGCGAGCAGGAAGGCGGTTCCGACCTGTACTGCGGACGCGCCCAATTCCAACGCGGCGCGGACGGCGGCGGCATCGGAAACGCCGCCTGCGGCTATGACGGGCAGGCGCACGGCCTTGCGGACGGCGGGCAACAGGGCGAACAAGCCGCTTTGGCTGTCGGGATTGCGGTTTAAAAACCATCCCCGATGACCGCCCGCCTCCCACGCTTGGGCAATCACGACATCCGCGCCGTTTTGTTCCAGCCAGACGGCTTCTTCGACCGTCGTCGCGCTGCTCCACACTTCCGCACCCGTCGCTTTGACGCACTGCAAGTATTCGGGCGCGGGTAGACCGAAGTGGAAGCTGACCACAGGCGGGCGGTAACGTTCCACACATGCCAACGCATCGGCATCAAACGGCTGCCGTCCGCCGCCGCTGGGAATGTCGTTTTCTGTCAGCCCGTAAGCTTCGAAATACGGACGCAACACGGCAGACCATGCCTCGTATTGCGCGCGTTCGGCAGACGGCGTGCGGTGGGCGAAAAAGTTGAGGTTATACGGACGTTCTCCGCCTTCCTGCTTCATCCGTGCCAACGCTTTTTCCAAACCCGCGGCGTCATACATCGCCCCTGCCAACGAACCCAAAGCGCCGGTTTTGCCGACAGCCAAAGTCAGCTCTGTGTCATGCGCAAACGCCATCGGTGCTTGAATCAGCGGATAGCGCAGTGAGGATAAAATGCGGCTCATGTCTGTTTCTCCTTGTAATCTGTTTGGTCAGCCGGCTTGAAATTTCTTCAGTTTAAATACGCGGACTGACCATGTGGAACATGGCTGAATTTTGCCACAAAAAATAGTCGGACATGACTGCAAGGTCGTCTGAAAACAAATCTTGGCGTTTTGTGTCAAGCGAGTGTTTGCGAAACTGAGCATATTGGAACCCTCCCTCCCATGCAATCCGATATAGAAAAAGGTCGTCTGAAAACCCTGTTTCGGGTTTTCAGACGACCTTTGCTTTGCCTTCAAACAGGCTTTAGGTCAGGATTACCATTGGTAGCCGACACCTGCGGTCGCGCCGTAGTGGCCGCGTGAGTTGCCGGTAGCGGTACCTTTGATGATCCAGTTGCCGCCGTCGGAGATGCTGGAGAAGCCGACTGCGTAGCCGCTTTCACCGCGGTAAACGCCGCCTGCAACCGCCATCATGCTCTTACCGGGCAGGTAGGCTTGCGGCAGACCTGCCACCGCCATGGCTGCTGCGGTACCGGCTTTGGAATCGCTTTCCACATTGTCGATACGTTGGTTGATTTGGTTGCCCATGTTCACCACGTAATTGCCGATGTTGGTCACGCTTTGGTTAATCGCCTGGTTGGTGTAATACAACTGGCTGCCGTTGATCGCATCGGTCGAATCC
>CAUSDA010000093.1:0-10357 GCA_963529965.1 uncultured Neisseria sp. | reverse complement strand
TTTGAGCTAAGGCGAGGCAACGCCGTACTGGTTTAAAGTTAATCCACTATAAAAAGGTCGTCTGAAAACAGTTTTGGGTAACTGTTTCAGACGACCTTTCCCTTACTGCGGCCGAACCCGCTCAAGCATGGTTCGGCTTGACGTTTATCCTAATTGGCTGCGTTGACGCACAAAGAATCAATCTTGCCCGCACGCGGGAAGCGGATGGTGTAGCGTCCTTTTTGGTTGATTTCGGCAAAGCTGAAGCGGTCTTCAGGCGTATCGCCGTCCGCGCCCACTTCCAAAGCAACGCGTTTGCCTTTCGGGTCTTTCACGACCACATTAGGGCTGACGGGCGCGAATGAAAGCATCAAACCATTGTCTTCCGTCACTTTAAAGCTGTACACCTCGCCGCGTTTGACCTTCATAGGTTGGTCGATGCAGCCCGTTTCATTCAAGGGCAAATTTTTTTCCGCATAAGCAAAAGCAGTGCTGCCCAAGCCTAAAGCAAGCATCAGGGAAAAACTCAGAGATTTCATAAGGTTTCCTTTGAGATTTAAATATTCAAACGAAGCGGGATTATAGCACTGATTATTTGGCATCCGCGCTAGGCGAGACGAAAAATAACCCAACCAACATAAAACTCAACCTTTTCCCCGTTCCAATATTTTCCTAGCCGCTTCCACGCCCCAATACAAGGCTTCTTCGAATACCGAATAGCCGCTCAAATCGCTGTGGGCAAACAGTAATCCTGACGCTCGGTTTCTGATTTTTAACAAAGATTCGTCGTTCAGATACCCGACTTTCGGTACGCTCATGCCGTGTCCGCGCACTGTAACATCGACGTGTGAAACGTGTTGCCAGAAGCCCTCTCCGTAGGCGGCGATCAAGTCTTTGGCGACCAAGTCGCGCAGTTCTTCGTCAGAGGCTTCGAGTAGTTGGCGGCGGACGGCTTGCGGGGTGTCGTGGGTGAGGGCGGCGTAGGCGGTGAAGATGGTGCGCTCGGGGCGGGCGACGCGGATGAGCTGGTTGGTAGCGACGACGTAGCCGAGTCCTTGGCTGCCGTAGATGACGTTATCCCACGCCGTTTCGCTGTTGTTTTTTTCTTTCGGGAAGCTGTGCAGCTCGAAATTGGCGACCAACCACGGGGCGTATTCGGGAATGTCCAAACCGTATTGCGCGGGATTTTCGATGATGCGGGCGGCGACCATCAACGGCATGGCGGAGATAACGTGTTGCGCGGTCAGGGCGACGGTTTCGCCGCTTGAATTGTCGCGCAGCCAAACTTCGATACGGTCGTCTGAAAGCGGTTTGATTTTGACGGCGGATGCGTTGACGGAAGCGGGTTTGTCTAGGCGGATGCGGTTTTCAGACGACCATTGCCAACCTTCCTGCAAACTGGCATGGCGGCGCAGGCTTTCGGAAAGGTGCGCCAAACCTTCGGGCCAAGTCAGGACGGTTTCCGCGCTGTTGCGGGCGGCGAAGTAATGCAGTCCGGCAAAGGCGGATACTTGCGCCATGCCCTGTCCGTAATCGTCGCGGCAGCAGTAATCGAGATACCACAAGAGTTCGGGCGAGGTGTAGCCTTCTTGCGTAAGCCATTGTTTAAACGTCAGGCTATCGAGTTTGCGCCACGTTTCGTCTGCCGATGACAGGGCTATCGGAATAGCAAAAATCTTTTTGCCGTCGCTGCCGTAAGCCTGTTTCAGATGACCGATTAAATCAAAAAAGCGTTTGGAATCCGTATCTTCTTTCGGCAACAAGTGTTCTTGCCATTTATCCTGATACAAAAGGCGCGACTCGGGCGCGTAAACCAAATCAGTTTCCCTGAAACTGCCGTCCGATTGCAAGATACCAAAATCCGCCAGCATCTCGCGCACATACGCGCTCTCTTTCGACGGCAACGCAAGATAATGCGCGCCGCTCGGTGCTTTCAGGCCGTCTGAAGCAGTGTAGGCGGCATTGTTGCCGTTGCGCTCGAATCCTTCCGCCAGCAATACATCACGATGACTGTGTTTCGCCAAATACCACAACGCCCCCAAACCCGCCGCGCCGCCGCCGAGTATCAGCGTATTGCATTCGTAACGGCGGCTCGGCGGGATGAGCAATTTCCCGTCGCGCAACAAATGCCCCAACGGCAGCCCGACACGGTTGACGGAAACCGGCGGTTTGCGGTTGAGGCGTTGGTAAGTCAGCCAAGAAAAAGAGGATGCGGCGGCAAGCGCGGCGGTGTAACTGAAGAATTGACGGCGTGTCGGCATGGGGTTGAATGTTGGTTTAGGGTTCTGACTGGTCGTCTGAAAACATCAAGACTACGGTTTCAGACGACCTTTTGATGAAATGTTTCCATCAATTTTGTTTGACTGCGGATGCTTGTTGGAAACGTTTTTTATAAAGCAAGGTGTCGATTAAGTCTCTGAAACGTAATGATTCAACCGAAACATCAGAGCTAAACGCCAGGCATCCGGGCACCTGTCTCACATACGAAGATCCATCATCCATTTCTGAAACATTTGATTTCTCGATGACTCCACTGATCTTTTTGAGACATTCCCTATATGCCGCTTCTCGCTTGTCATCATCTTTGTTCAGCTCAAAGTATTGTTTTGTCTGTTTTTCATGCAATACCAAATGGTAGGCTGTCTGAGCCAATGAATGCCCTCCTTCATATTTATCTTTTAAAGTAAAAAGTTCTTCCAAAGTCTGATTCTGAAATTTTTTTGAAAGGGCACGGAAAGGTACGTCACACTGAACATCTTCTCGCCAATCTATTGCTTCTTCGCCGCGACAGCTGGCGGGCATTTCGGCAATCAGTTTATCGATGCTCTTTTTCGCCAATTCATCCACGAGAGGCTGGATTTTGTCAGTAAACATCTGTTCCAACACCATAGACATTATCTTTTTCTGCTTCTGCTCCTCTTCCGTTCCCGAGAAAATGTTTGCCATACTCGGATAGTCTTTTTCTACGGCACTTCTGAAATTTTGCCAAGGTGTTTGGGCGTATTTCTGTGCCCAAATTGTTTTGGTTTGTGCAAATTCGGGCGATTTTTCCAACTGCTCCTGTTCTTTTTGGCTGTCTTCCCCCTCTTTCCAGCGTTGTTTGAATTGCTTCATCCAAACTTCTCTGTTAACAGCCTCACTTAAATCGGTAGGCAGATTCAACTGTTCCATGACTTGATTCGTAATGACGCATTCGGGATAAGATTCAAAATACTCGGATGGAGTGTCTCCTCTATAGTAAGTAATCTGTATTGTCTTAATTTTATCCCTGATTTTTTTAACACATTGCGTGTATTCGGCATCGAGCTTACGGTAATCCGACATTAAAACCGCAGACATTTTTTCCGAACTAACCTCCAATGCAGAACGGTAGGCCATTGACAAAATGGAAGCAGATAAATGCCCGTCGTCATTATATTGTTTTTCCATGTCTGACAATTCAGATACTGTTTTTTCCGAAAGTTTCTCTTTTAAAGCATGGTAATAGGCTTTGCATGAAGGGATAAGGTTCCAAGCTCCCTCTCGACAGCTTTGCGGGATTTCTTGGGTCAGTATTTCGATGTTTTTTGTTTTCAGTTCATTCAAAAACGGCTTTGCCTTATCAAAAAAGATACGGTCTATGGCTTCTCTTTTGGCAAGCTCTTCCAATCGTTTTTGTCTATTCTGTGAGTCAACGGATTCTTGACGCAAAGCCTCGGGGTAGAATGTATTCCAATCTTCATTGGCGTATTTCTTTTCCCACTCTGTCTTGAACCGGATGACCTGCTTTTCAAATTTTTGTTTCAGCGCTTCTTTTTCCGTATTTTCCTCTCTCCATCTACTCATTGGCTCTACAGCATTATTTGCCGTCCATGCGGCGAAACAGGGTAATAATTCGGCGTTGTCAGGATTCAGCATCATAATATCGTCGGGAAACTCAGCTATCATTTGTCGATCACCGACACTTTCCATATTAACGCCCGCTTTTTTAAACACGTCGCCTTTCAAACATTGTTCGTTTTTAGTTTTGGCTTCGTTAAGATGCTCGAAGTAATAGATATAGTCTTTGACGAGAGGATTGATGGGCTCAGGAGATTGGGAACCGGTAGATGCCGAATTTGGCTGACTGATACACGCGCCTAAAGAGAGGGCAGATAAAGCGAGGATGGCGGAAGTGCGTAAGCGCATTGTTAGTTCCTTAGTCAGGATATTTTTAAAATTTAAAAATGGGGTCGTCTGAAAACCTAGACACAACGGTTTCAGACGACCTTTTGATGAAATGTTTTCATCAATTTTGTTTGACTGCGGATGCTTGTTGGAAACGTTTTTTATTAAGCAGCGTTTCGGTGAAGTATTTGAAACGTGACGATTCAACTGGAAGACCAGAGCTAAACGCTAGGCATCCCGGCGCCCGCCTAGCATACGAAGAATCATTATCCTCTTCTGAAATATATGATTTTTCGATGATTCCACTGATATTTTTGAGACATTGCCTATATGCCGCTTCTCGCTTGGTATCATCTTTACTCAACTCAAGATATTGTTTTCTCTCTTGTTCATACCATGCCAAAAAGTAGGCTCTGTAAACCAATAAAAACCCCTCTTCATCTTTATTTTCATATTTATCTTTTGAAGCGGAATGCTCTTCTAAAGTCTGATTCTGAAATTTTTTTTTGAGAGCGCGGAAATATGCATCACATTGACTATCTGCTAACCAATCTATTTTTCCTTCACCGCGACAGCTGGCAGGCAGTTCGGCAATCAGTTTATCAATGCTGTTTTTCGCCAATTCATCCACGAAAGGCTGCATTTTGTCAGTAAGCACCTGTTCCAATGCTATGACCTTTATCCAATACTGCTTTTGTTTCTGATTCTGTTCCTCTTCCGTACCCGAGAAAATGTTTGCTGTACTCGGATAGTCTTTTTCTGAAGCACTTATGAATTTTTGCCAAGGTGTTTGGGCATATTTCTGTGCCAAGATTGTTTTGGTTTGTGCAACTTCTGGCGATTTTTCCAACTGCTCCCGTTCTGTATCGACTTTATCTGCCTCTTCCCAGATTTGCTTGCTTAACTTTATCGACACTTCTCTGTCAACAACCTTATTTAAATCAGTAGGCAGTTCCAACCTTTCCATGACTTGATTCGTAATGACGCATTCTGGATAAAGTTTTGAATAAAAGGAAAAGGTGTAATCTTCGATTTTATTCATCTGGAACTCTGTTGATTCTATTTTATCGCCGATTTTTTTAGCACATTGCATATATTCGGTATTGAGTTTTCGATAATCCCGCATTAATGCTTGATCCATTTTTTCTGAATTCCCCTCCACCGCAGAACGGTAGGCCGCCGACTGAACGGTAGCAGGCAGATGCTTGGCGTCGTTATATTGTTTTTCCATACCCGCCAATTCGGATAATGTTTTTTCTGAGAATTTTTCCTTTAAAACATGATAATAGGCTTTACACGAAGGAATAAGGTCCCAAGCTCCCTTACGACAGCTTTGTGGAATTTCTTTGGTCAATGTTTCAATGTTTTTTGTTTTCAATTCATTCAAAAACGGCTCCGCCTTATCGACAAAAATGCGGTCGATGGCTTCTCTTTTAGCCCGATCTTCCAATCGGTTTTTTCTATTGCGTGTTTGAACGGATTCTTTACGCAAAGCCTCGGGGTAGAATGTGTTCCAATCTTCATTGGCGTATTTCTTTTCCCATTCGGTTTTGAGCCAGATGACCTGCTTTTCAAATTTTTGATTAAGCGCTTCTTTTTTCTTATTTTCCTCCTGCCATTTACGCAGCGGTTCCGCAGCATTGTTTGCCGTCCACGCGGCGAAACAGGGGGATAATTCGGTGTTGCCGGGATTGAGCATCAAAATATCGTCGGGATAGGCAGCGATAAATTCTCGATGATGGAAATTTTCCATATCAACGCCCACCTTTTTAAACACGCCGTCTTTCAAACATTGTTCGTTTTTAGCTTTGGCTTCGTCGAGATGCTCGAAATAATAGATGTAGTCTTTGGCGAATGGGTTGATGGGGGTTGATGATGAAGAACTGGTGGGTGCCGAACTTGGGTTGCTGATACACGCGCCTAAAGAGAGCGCGGATAAAGAGAGGATGATGGAAGTGCGTAAGTGCATTTTGGTTCCTTGATGTTCTTAGTGAGAATATTTTTGGGGGTTTTAAAATGAGGTCGTCTGAAAACAGATTGAGACTGTTTCAGACGACCTTTATAGGTTTTATTGTTCTATTGGCGGCTGCGTATCGTCCAATATTCCTTCGCCACGTTGCGCAACCGTCCAAACTGCCCGTTCTGCCGCCAATTCCCTGCACAATACTTCCTTCACTTTTTCCAACTTCATGCCGCCGCAGATAAATGCGTCTATGGCGGCGAAGCGGTGTTCCGGCCAAGTGTGGATGCTGATGTGGGATTCGGCGAGCAGTAAGATGCCGGTAATGCCGCCTGCACCGCCGAAGGTGTGGAAACGCTCGGCGAGGATGGTGGCTTCTGCAGCTTGGGCAGCGGCTTTAAGGGCGGTTTTCAGACGACCTTCGTCTTTCAAGACAGCTTGATTACAGCCATATAAATCTAAAAGACCGTGATTGCCGGGGATATGGGTCATTTATGGCCTCCGGAGAAACCTCCGCCGCCGTAATAGCCGCCGGAATGCATACGCGAGCCGTCGGAGTCGGAAGAGCCGTAGCTGATGATCATGGAGATGATGATGATAATGGTGCTGAAAATGATGTAAGTGGCTCTCGACATGTTAATCCTCGTCCTCGTCTTCTTTACCCATATTCCACAATATCCAGCTTCCTATAAAGATGGTGATAAATGCAACGGAATTGCCGTCGGTCAGCAGCGCAGGGAGGTTGACGACAACCAAGATAGCGATCATGACAAACCGTAATTGGTTATCGACCCCGTCTGCGTTCATTTTTGCCGTGTATCTGGGCGCTTCCGCCTGCAAACCGAAGGCGCCGGCAACTTTGCCGTAGGTGGTGCGCGTGCTTTTACTCCATGCCAGCTCGTGTTCGGTCAGCTCGGCACACAGTTTGCTGTTGCTGCCGACTTGGTAGTCGGTGTAATACGCCAAATCACCCGAACGGATATGCCAGTAAAACGCGCCGGCGGCGACTTCGACTTTGCCGCCGTAGGAATAAAGTTCATCACAACCTTGCGGTTTGCGGGCGCTGTTTAAACGCGGCCAGTTGTTTTGCGTTTCAGACTGGCTCCACTCGCCGTCGGACGATTCGACCAACCACAAAAAGCCTTTCTGCGGATTGTAAAGCAGGTATTCGACCCACCAACCGACCGGCGTCAGTATCCGCCGTTTGCCTTCAAACATATATTCATAAGTCGCATCGGGGTCCAGTTCGGAATACCTGACTGCACCCATCACGAAATAATCATTGTCATTCAGACGACCCTGCGTGCCGATAGGCAGGGTAAACAGTTTACTCTGCGACACACGCATGGCATTGGCAGTAATCAGCCGCGCTTTTTCCTTACCGACTTCCAATTGGCTGCCGCAGCTCGGGCAAATCAGAAAATCGGTGACACCGCTCAACCAATGGACGGACGACCCGCAATTCGGACAATTTTCCGAATGATGGCTGCCTTTCAGACGACCTGCCGTTTCACGGATTTGGTCGTCGGTACGGGTATTCTGCAGTTTCAGTTCATTTAGGCCGACCATACTGCCGTAATAGATTTCGGGAGGATCATCGCCGTAATCTATCGTCAGAAAAAGACCTGAGCATCGCCAGTCTATGACTTTACTTGTCGTATCTGCAGTCAGCTTAAACGGCAACTCGCCCTGCGCCGCCGATTTTCTGAGACTGATTTCACGCTTATCCGACGGAACAAAGTTTTTATTTTGAAAATTGAAATTGCAACCGCCCGGCACGACGTCGTGAAAGTCCGGCACAACTTCAGGCGATTCAACCAAGCGCGTCATGGAATACAGGTCGCCGGATTCAGACAGCCAACCGGTTTGCCCGTCATCAAACAGCGCATACCATTCGTTCCACACACCGTCATCGTATTGCACCTGAAGCCGTCCGACCAAGGTAAATGGGCGGGTAACGTATGTCCCTGTCGTGCCGATTTGCAGCGGGCTGAAATCCTCCAACAAAGCGGAATCGCGTCCGGAATCGACGATACTGTCATCCTGCCGCACCAGCATGCTGTTGCAGTAGCCGCACACCAGCGTAACGGCTGTCGCGGAATGCGCCTCAACAAGCGCACCGCAGCTCGGGCAGTCGGTTTTGAAGAATGGGGTGTTTGACATGAATTTTCTTTTTCGGAATTTCAGACGACCTGGGACAAACCGATACAGGCTTCAGCCGATGCTTAAAAAATACTGGCAAATAAACATCTTGCCGCATTTTCCAAAACGCAAACAGCGTCCGCACTATCCGCATGCCGATGCAGACTGCAGCAAACAAGCAGTCGGCAGCAATATGATTGTATAGTAAAACAAAACGGCTTGGGTACGGAATCAGGCAAGCACAGCCGCATCCTACCGAATTTAACCCATCTATACGACAAAGGTCGTCTGAAAACCTGTCATCGTTTATCTGCATCATTTGAATCATCACGCTACCTTTGATTTGTTCCATTGCTCACAAATAGTCAAATTGATATTGTTATTTATTACAAATGCTGTATTATGTTCGGGTAATTGTAACAAATAAAACAATAACATCATAAACTCCCAATTATCTACAATATTTTTCCCCGTCATTCAGACGACCTCATTCCACAGATTTTCAATTTTTCAACACCTCAAACCATTTTGTATGGCTTGTTCGTTAAATTTTGCGCGTTTTAAATTTGGAGAATCGATGTGAGTTTCGACTGCATCGCCCATATCCGTAAAACAAACGGGCTCCCGCAGCCTGTCTTTGCAAAGACAGATGGCAGAAAACAGAAATAGCCCAGCTGTGAGAATACCCAAGGAGATCTAGATGATGACCTACTACGCCCATTCTGCCCAAGATGAACTCGGCAATCTCTTGCCTTACGAACATTGGCAAACCTTGCAAAGCCATTCTGTAAATGTTGGCGAAATGGCGGCGGAGTTTGCTCGGATATTTGGTGCGCAGGAAATTGCCTGCCAGACGGGGCAGCTGCATGATTTGGGGAAATATTCGGAACCCTTTAATCACCGATTGCATGGTGGCCCATCAGTCGATCATGCTACTGCCGGAGCGAAAATTGCAGTCGAATGTTGGGGAGATATTATTGGCAAGCTGATGGCGTTTTGCATTGCAGGGCACCATGCCGGGTTGGCAAATGGAAACGGTGAAGGCGATAACCGCCGCACGTTAAAACAGCGTTTAGCGTTACAATTTGGCGCGGATATTCCCGCCCTCGATAACCTGTGGCAACAAGAAATCAAGCTCCCTCAAAATCTGTCCGCACCGCCACTCAAAGCCGACGCGCATCATCCTTTTTTCTCATACGCCTTCTTCACCCGAATGCTCTATTCCTGCTTGGTGGATGCCGATTATCTCGATACCGAAGCCTTTTATTTAAACCTAGAAAACAACGCCGCCGAACGCGGCGGTTATCCCGATTTAAACGCCTTACAACACAATTTCAATCAATTTATCAACAAGTTCAGACGACGTATCGCCCAAGCTTCAGAGCAAACTGAAGACGAAAAACGTAATGCCGCCTTAAACCGCCTGCGCAGCGAAATTCTCGATTACGCCGTAGAACAAGCGGCACAACCGCAAGGGCTGTTCACGCTCACCGTGCCGACCGGCGGCGGAAAAACCTTCACTTCCATGGCGTTCGCGCTGGAACACGCCAAGCGGCACGGTATGCGACGCGTCATTTACGTCATCCCGTTCACCAGCATCATCGAGCAAAACGCCGCCGAGTTTCGCAAAGCCTTTGGCGAATTGGGTGAACAAGCTGTGTTGGAACACCACAGCACCTTCGACGACGGCAAACTGCAAAATGAAGCCACCAAAGACAAATTGCGCCTTGCCTCGGAAAACTGGGATGCGCCGATTGTCGTGACCACCGCCGTGCAATTCTTCGAATCCCTCTTTGCCGACCGCTCCTCGCACTGCCGCAAGCTGCACAACATCGCAGGCTCCGTCATCATCCTCGACGAAGCGCAAATGCTGCCGCTCAATCTTTTGCTGCCCATCATGCAAGCCATCAAAGAATTGGCGCAAAACTACCGCTGTAGCGTCGTCATGTGCACCGCCACCCAGCCAGCCGTGCAAGCCGAAAACGGCTTCTATCGCGGCTTTGAAAACGTGCGCGAAATAGCCCCCAAACCGACCGCACTTTTCGACAAACTGCGCCGCACCACCGTGCACCACATCGGCACACAAACTGACGCCGACCTGCTCGCCAAACTTGGCGAACACCCGCAAAT
>CAUSDA010000092.1:0-10644 GCA_963529965.1 uncultured Neisseria sp. | reverse complement strand
CCGGCGGCAGCACGTTGCGCGACTTTGTCAACAGCGACGGCAAAAGCGGCTATTTTCAACAGGAATATACGGTGTACGGCAGGCACAACGAACCCTGCGTCTGTTGCGGCGGTTTGGTGCAGAAAGAAGTTTTGGGGCAGCGCGGGACGTTTTATTGTCCGAACTGCCAGAAATAATGTTTGAACCTGTTTTCAGACGACCTCTTTGTCATCTGGGTCGTCTGAAAACGTTATTACTATGATTTGATACACATTTAAGACGAAAAGAAAAACAGTTATGCACTCACAAAAAGCACCGTTTTTTACCCGTTTAGGCAGGTTGTTCCGCTTGGCGGGATGGCTGTTCCGAACCGGAAGGCATTTGCGCCGTATCGATGCCGGCAATCCTGCCGAACGCGATCATGCGGTCATTACTCTGGGCAAAGGCGCGCTGGAAGCCTTGGATATCGAATTGGAAATCGGCACGCCACCCGCAGATAATGTGAAGGGTGTTTTGGTGGCGGCAAACCATGTGTCTTGGCTGGATATTTTCGCCATGAGTGCGGTGTATCCGAGCAGCTTTATCGCCAAGCAGGAAATCAAAGACTGGCCGGTCTTGGGCAAAATGGGGCAAAACGCAGGCACGGTGTTTATCAATCGAAATTCCCGACGCGATGTCGAGCCGATTAACCAAGCCATTTGCGCCGCGTTGAAAGCCGGGCAGAATGTCAGCTTTTTCCCCGAAGCGCGGACTTCTTTGGGCTTGGATATTTTGCCGTTCAAAGCCGCGCTCTTCCAATCCGCCATCGATGCCGACGCGCCTGTTCAGGCGGTTACGCTGCGCTATTATGACGATGCCGGTAAAAGGACGACTGTGCCGTCTTATGCACAAGTCGATTTGGTGCGCTCACTTTGGCGCATCGTTTCCATGAAAAAGCTGCGTATCCGTATCGATTTTGCCGCCCCGATTCGCCCCGGCAAAGACGAAGACCGCTTTATGTTGAAAGACAAAGTAGAAAGCAGCATCCGCGAAGTCGTATTGTCCGACGCACACGATTCCGAAAAATAATTCCAGGCCAGGGGCTTGTTTTCTTTCAGACGACCTCTATTTAAATGAAACATTCGCAGGTTGGGTTTCATAGCTTCAGGTAATTAATATTATTTGAACTATAAATTATACAAATCAAACTCCCTGCGCTAGAATGCACACATTCACTCGTATCATTCCCTAAACCTAAAATTTCAAGGAGATCCAAAATGGCTTTGCAAGATCGTACCGGTCAAAAAGTACCTTCCGTCGTATTCCGTACCCGCGTGGGCGACACTTGGAAAGATGTTTCCACTGATGACTTGTTCAAAGGTAAAAAAGTAGTCGTATTCTCTCTGCCCGGCGCATTTACTCCGACTTGTTCTTCTTCCCACCTGCCGCGTTACAACGAATTGTTCGGCGCGTTCAAAGAAAACGGCGTTGACGCAATTTACTGCGTATCTGTAAACGATACTTTTGTGATGAACGCTTGGGCTGCCGAAGAAGAAGCTGACAACATCTACATGATTCCTGATGGTAACGGCGAATTCACCGAAGGCATGGGCATGCTGGTCGGCAAAGAAGACTTGGGCTTCGGCAAACGCTCTTGGCGTTACTCCATGCTGGTTAACGACGGCGTGATTGAAAAAATGTTCATCGAGCCTGAAGAGCCGGGCGATCCTTTCAAAGTGTCTGACGCTGACACTATGTTGAAATTCATCGCTCCTGACTGGAAAGCTCAAGAATCTGTTGCCATCTTCACCAAACCCGGCTGCCAATTCTGCGCTAAAGCTAAAAAAGCTTTGCAAGACAAAGGCCTGTCTTACGAAGAAATCGTATTGGGCAAAGATGCAACCGTTACTTCCGTTCGCGCCATTACCGGCAAGATGACTGCTCCTCAAGTCTTCATCGGCGGCAAATACATCGGCGGCAGCGAAGATTTGGAAGCTTACTTGGCTAAGAACTAATTGCCTAGTGCTTGAGACGGTTTAAAAAGCCGTCTGAACAGAAAAATAGAGTTATTCAGACGATACGCTACACGGTCGTTCTGAATAGCTCTATATTTACAAGTAGAATTTGAGATTATTGTTTTAAATCGAGATTTTAAAAATAGTTATCGATTTTTTATTTTTGATAGTTTATTAAATAGGTCGTCTGAAAACCTGATACGCTTCACGCTGATACCGCTTCGGACGCTCAACAAAAAAGGACAAAGATTATGAAAAAAATTCAAGCAGATGTCGTCGTGATTGGCGGCGGTACTGCCGGCATGGGCGCGTTTCGCAATGCCCGTTTACATTCGGACAATGTTTACCTGATTGAAAACAACGTGTTCGGCACGACCTGCGCGCGAGTGGGCTGTATGCCCTCCAAACTCTTGATTGCCGCCGCAGAGGCACGCCATCACGCATTGCATACCGACCCGTTCGGTGTGCATTTGGATAAAGACAGCATCGTCGTCAACGGCGAAGAAGTGATGCAGCGCGTCAAATCAGAACGCGACCGTTTTGTCGGCTTTGTTGTTGCCGATGTGGAAGAATGGCCTGCCGACAAGCGCATTATGGGTTCGGCTAAATTTATCGACGAGAATACCGTCCAAATTGACGAACATACCCAAATCACGGCAAAAAATTTCGTGATTGCTACCGGCTCGCGTCCCGTCATCCTGCCGCAGTGGCAGTCTTTGGGCGACCGTTTGATTATCAACGACGACGTTTTCTCATGGGATACGCTGCCCAAGAGCGTTGCCGTGTTCGGACCGGGCGTTATCGGTTTGGAACTGGGTCAGGCATTGCACCGTTTGGGCGTGAAAGTTGAAATTTTTGGCTTGGGCGGCATTATCAGCGGCATTTCCGACCCCGTCGTTTCAGACGAGGCGAAAGCCGTGTTCGGCGAAGAATTGAAACTGCATCTGGATGCTAAAACCGAGGTCAAACTCGATGCAGACGGCAATGTAGAAGTTCATTGGGAGCAAGACGGCGAAAAAGGCGTATTTGTTGCCGAATATATGCTGGCAGCCGTAGGCCGCCGTCCAAACGTTGACAATATCGGTTTGGAAAACATCAATATCGAAAAAGATGCGCGCGGCGTACCCGTTGCCGATCCGCTGACCATGCAGACCAGCATTCCGCATATCTTCATCGCGGGCGATGCGTCCAACCAACTGCCTCTGCTGCACGAAGCCGCCGACCAAGGCAAGATTGCCGGCGATAACGCGGGCCGCTATCCGAATATTGGCGGCGGTTTGCGCCGCAGCACCATCGGCGTGGTGTTCACCAATCCGCAAATCGGCTTTGTCGGTTTGAAATACGCGCAGGTTGCCGCGCAATACCAACCCGACGAATTTGTCATCGGTGAAGTATCGTTCAAAAACCAAGGCCGCAGCCGCGTGATGCTGGTAAACAAAGGCCATATGCGCCTGTATGCCGAAAAAGCCACCGGCCGCTTCATCGGCGCGGAAATCTTGGGCCCGGCCGCCGAACATTTGGCGCACCTGTTGGCATGGGCGCATCAAATGAAGATGACCGTTCCGCAAATGCTGGATATGCCGTTCTACCATCCCGTTATCGAGGAAGGTCTGCGTACCGCGTTGCGGGATGCCGATGCGAAGTTGAAACAGGCTTGATGGGTTGACCTAATCGGTCTGCTAGAATGAAAGGTCGTCTGAAAACCTGATTTAAGGTTTTCAGACGACCTTTTTGTCTTTGCGTTGCGGAAGAAAATCAGTTGTGGCGTCATTGTTGTGTAATGTGTAGTTCAGATATTTGTATTCGACGAATATTTGATGTTTCTATTTTCTTTACGCGTTGTTGCAGATGGAGATGTCAGATTCAAGAATCTGACCTACGACAGATTTGGCTGCCGGAGCGAGAGGTCGTCTGAAAACTCGAATTTGAAGGTAAGAATCCTTTAAATCTTGAGTATTCATTAAAACCTGTTCAGATGGTTGCTATCAGCTGGGTTCTGTATGTTACAGGGCTTGGCTTTTTTTATGTCAAACGGCATTGTCCGCAGTAATCAGGAAAGATTAAAAGGAAAGGGGGGGTAATTTTAACCGGCTTTCTAAGCGTTTCTTAAAAATCCATTGCATTTTCGCTCAATCCATTAACATTTAACCTTGTTGGAAACGCAATTTGTTTGTTAGTATTAAGCCATTGCCGTTACGTCCGCATCACGGCGGCGACGGACAACCTCCAAGAAGGACAACCTCCAAATAGAAAGGACACATATCATGGCTAAATTATTGGTCGCTCCGGTATCCGCCGGTTTGGACGTGGCAGCAGCAAGCAAAGCCTTTGCCCAAGCTTTGGGCGCGCAAGTTTTCCAACCGCTCGACGCATCCGCCGAAACTCTGTTGGCACAAGGCAAAAGCGACGACTGGTTTGACGCTGTGGTCGGCAAAGCCGTCGCACTCAATACCGACAATCTTGTTATCGAAGGTATCGCCCCCGAAGCGGACAAACTCTTCCTGTCCGGCAAAAACGTCGAGCTGGCATTGTCTTTGGATGCAGGCGTAGTCTTGGCATTGCAATCTGATAGTGCTGACGCAGCCGAAGTGGCACACCGAATCAACCTTGCCAAACAGCTTTATACCAACGCACCGGGTCTTTTGGAAGGCTTCATTATTGAAGGCGCGGCAGCATCCGTAGGCGAAGAAGTCGCCCGCCTGACCGGACTGACATTCTACGGCTCAAGCAGCGCGCTCAAAGACGTATCTGCGTTGGCAAAACGCGAAGCCTCCCGCCTTTCTCCCGCCCAATTCCGTTACAACCTGATTGATTTTGCCCGCAAAGCCGATATGCGCATCGTCCTGCCTGAAGGTGCAGAACCGCGTACCGTCGCCGCAGCCGCCATCTGCCACGAAAAAGGCATTGCCCGCTGCGTCTTGCTTGCCAAACGCGAAGAAGTTGAAGCCGTTGCCAAAGAACGCGGCATCAACCTGCCTGACTCTTTGGAAATCGTCGATCCCGCTACATTGATCGAACAATACGTCGAGCCGATGTGCGAATTGCGCAAATCCAAAGGTCTGACCCCTGAAGATGCCCGCAAACAACTGCAAGACACCGTTGTCCTCGGCACCATGATGATGGCGCAAAACGACGTGGACGGCTTGGTATCCGGCGCCGTTCATACTACCGCCAACACCATCCGCCCCGCTTTGCAACTGATTAAAACCGCACCGGGCGCCAGCCTCGTGTCCAGCGTATTCTTCATGCTGCTGCCCAACCAAGTCCTCGTCTTCGGCGACTGCGCGGTCAACCCGAATCCGACACCCGAACAGCTTGCCGATATCGCCATCCAATCCGCCGATACCGCCAAAGCCTTCGGTATCCCGCCTAAAGTCGCCATGATTTCCTACTCCACCATCAACTCAGGCAGCGGCCCTGATGTCGATGCCGTGATTGAAGCGACCAAACTGGCGAAAGAAAAACGCCCGGATTTGGAAATCGACGGCCCGCTGCAATACGATGCGGCTACCGTGCCTGAAATCGGCAAAACCAAAGCCCCTGAAAGCACCGTCGCCGGTCAGGCAACCGTCCTGATTTTCCCAAGCCTCAACACCGGCAACTGCACCTACAAAGCCGTACAACGCAGCGCCAACGTCCTGAGCGTCGGCCCGCTTTTGCAAGGTTTGCGCAAACCGGTCAACGACCTCTCCCGCGGCGCATTGGTAGAAGACATCGTCTTCACCATCGCCCTGACAGCAGTTCAGGCAAAACAAATGGCAAACTGATTACTTGAATTTTTAAAGTAAACACAGGTCGTCTGAAAACCTATCAATAAGGTTTCAGACGACCTTTTTATAGTGGATTAAAATAAAAATGAGACAAGGCGGCAACGCCGTATCATTGCAATTTTAATCCACTATACATTTTGGTATAGCCCAAACAGGTTAAACACAATTCCTTCGTCTGTCTCAATCTTCTTTTCAGCTTTCAAAACGCCGTCCGAAACTGCTTACTTCAAACCTTCTTCCCCCGCTTTTCAGACGACCTCCTGCCCGCTATAATACGCTTGCAAATTATTTTTATTATCATTTAATTCAGGAGAAACGTATGAGCACCCGTACCGAACACGACACCATGGGCAATGTCGAAGTCCCGTCCGAAGCCTATTGGGGCGCGCAGACCCAGCGCAGCCGCAACAATTTCAAAATCGGCGGCGAAACCCTGCCGCAGCCGTTGATTTACGCTTTGGCACTGGTAAAAAAAGCAGCAGCCGCCACCAATGTTTCCCTCGGCAGGATTAAGCCCGAACAGGCGGATTTGATTACGCAGGCGGCGGACGACGTGTTGAACGGCAAGCTCGACGGGCAGTTCCCCTTAGTGGTTTGGCAGACCGGCTCCGGCACGCAGTCCAATATGAACATGAACGAAGTGCTGGCGAACCGCGCCAACGAAATCGCCGGTACGGGTTTGGCGGCGTATCAGCCCGTCCATCCCAACGACCATGTGAACCACGCGCAATCGACCAACGACGCGTTCCCGACCGCCATCCACGTCGCCGCCGCGATTGAAATCAACCGCCACCTCATCCCCGCCGTCCAAGCCCTGCGCAACACATTGGACAAAAAAGCCAAAGAATTTGCCCCCATCGTCAAAATCGGCCGCACCCATTTGCAGGACGCAACGCCGCTGACTTTGGGACAAGAGTTTTCCGGCTACGTTTCCCAACTCGACCACGGCTTAGGCCGTCTGAACGACGCACTCAAAGGTTTGTACGAACTTGCCTTGGGCGGCACGGCGGTCGGTACGGGCTTGAACAGCCATCCCGAATACGCCGAAAAAGCCGCAGCCAAACTCGCCGAACTGTCCGGCCTGCCGTTTGTCAGCGCGCCGAACAAATTTGAAGCCTTGGGCGGACGCGATGCCGCCGTTGCCGCTTCGGGCGCACTGAAAACGCTGGCGGCAAGCCTGAACAAAATTGCCAACGACATCCGCTGGTTGGCAAGCGGCCCGCGCTGCGGTTTGGGCGAAATCAAAATCCCCGAAAACGAGCCGGGTTCGTCCATCATGCCGGGCAAAGTCAACCCGACCCAATGCGAGGCGATGACCATGGTGTGCTGCCAAGTGTTCGGCAACGACGTCACCATCGGCATGGCGGGCGCGTCGGGTAATTTCGAGCTGAACGTCTATATGCCCGTTATCGCCTACAACCTCTTGCAATCCATCCGCCTCTTGGGCGACGTGTGCAACAGCTTCAACGAAAACTGCGCCGCCGGCATCGAACCCGTACCGGAAAAAATCGACTATTTCCTGCACCATTCCCTGATGCTCGTTACCGCGCTGAACCGCAAAATCGGCTACGAAAACGCCGCCAAAGTCGCCAAAACCGCCTATAAAAACGACAAATCGCTGCGCGAAACCGCCGTTGAGTTGGGCTTGCTGACAGGCGAAGAGTTTGACGAGCTGGTCGTCCCCGCCGATATGGTTCATCCGCGCTGATTGACGGTTTGAAATACGGCAAAGGTCGTCTGAAAATATTTCAGACGACCTTTTTTGATGTTTGAAACCGTCAAACGGCTTATTTGTCGTGGCGCACCATTTTCGGCGCGTAGCGTCCGGCGCGTTCTTTGAGGCGTTTGACCAGACCTTCGGTGGTGTTCGGTACGCCGTCGACACAGAAGGCTTGGTAGAGGACGGCACGCATCGCGTCGTTTTTGTTGAAGGTTGATCCTATGGGTTTCCATTCGGCTTTGCGCGGCTCGATCCAGCGGCGGTTGACGGTGTCGCCGTAGCCGAACACTTTATAAGACGAGCGTTTGTCTTTGCCGTAGGTGAAGGAAGAGCGGGCGCAGAAGAGGCCTTCGACGGTCAGGTTGTCATGGCCTTTGTCGGAACGGACGTTGAGGATGTAGCGGATACTGCCGTCGGGAGAGGGCATGATTTGCAGGCTGCTGAGGAGGATTTTGGGCTGCTTGCCGTAGTCTTCGCTGACGTAAAGGTCGAACCAGTCGCCGGACTGGGTGTCGGGCAGTGGCGGGAGCGCGGTTTTTTGTTCGGCGAACTCGCGGGCTGCGGCTTCTTCGGGGCTTTCTTTGTAGCGTGTGTTGAAGGGGGTATCTTTTTCGCTGAATCCGGCGGCGTTGACTGCCGTGGCGGCGAGGCAGAGGGTCAGGAGGGCGAGACGGCGCATGGTGTGCTCCAAAGTGAAAAACGGCTTTATTTTATGGGTTCGGCGGGGTGGGGTGCAAGTAAGTACGGTATAATTCATGTTAATCCTTTTAACGGAACATCGGAAACTATGAACACACACACCTTAGACTTGAAGGGGCTCAGATGCCCTTTGCCGATTTTGAAAACCAAAAAAGCCTTGGCGCAAATGCAGGCGGGCGAAGTCCTGACCGTGTTGGCGACCGACGGCGGCGCGCCCGGCGATTTTGAGGCTTTCTGCCGCCAGACCGGGCATGTTTTGCTCGAATCGCGCGAAGAAGACGGCGTGTTCACGCTGGTTGTGAAACACAAATAGAGGTCGTCTGAAAATGGCGAAACGTCCGATTTCAAGGCTTTTGACGCTTGCTGTTTTCTCCGTTTTATTGGCGGCGTGCGGCAGGGAAGAAGTGCCGCCCGAGCAGATGGCGGATCGTGCGAACGCGGCGGCGGAATTGTTCCGTCAAGGCTGCGTCGCTTTTGACGGGGCTGCCGATAAAGTGCGCTCTTTTGCCGATAATGAAAAGCTGACGGCTTTGAATGCGGAAGAAATCGGCAGGCTGCCCGCAGGTTTCATCGAGCCGGATGCGCTTGCCGTTTGGAAGAAAACGCAGGACGGCGCGGATTATTATTTGAGCCTGACCGGCGACAGTTGCAGCGTGAAGACGGCGCGGGCGGACGAAAACTTGATACGCAAGCAGTTTATGGTGTTGGTGGAAAACCCGCCGAAGGGGCTGAACAACGAATTGCGCACCGATCAAGCCTCCGAATCGCCGATACCGATCCGTCAGCTTTCTTATGCGTGGCGCGCGTCGGGCAGCCCGGAAGAAACCCTGCTGACCGTCAAAACCACCCCGTCCGATCAGCTGCCCGTGCAGGCGGTGTTTTACCTGACGCATCAGTCCTACAACGGCAAGCCTGTCCTTGTGCAATAGTTTTTTCAGACGAGCTTAGCGACTGTCGCCATTCAATAGTTTCCGTGTCTTTTTATCCTCAAAGCGGCATCTTCTGCGTTGGAAATCCTCACAAGGTGTCCAACCTTGTTGCGGTTTCTGTCTTGAATCTTCCGCTTTGTGAACAAAAATCCACTGGGAAAATTAAATGTTGACAGCCCCTAGGAAACATCACGGGGTCGTCTGAAACCCAAAAATTTAAAAAGGAACACCCATGCAAACCCTGACCATCACCCGCCCCGACGATATGCACCTGCACCTGCGCGACGGCGACGCACTCCAAGCCGTTGCCCCCTATACCGCCCGCCAGATGGGGCGCGCCGTCATCATGCCCAACCTCAAGCCGCCCGTCGTCAGCGTAGCCGACGCGCTTGCCTACAAAGCGCGCATCATGGCGGCGTTGCCCGAAGGCAGCGCGTTTGAGCCGTTGATGACGCTTTACCTGACCGACCAAGCCACGCCCGAGCTGGTGCGCGAAGCCAAAGCCGCCGGCATCGTTGCCTTCAAACTCTACCCCGCAGGCGCAACGACCAATTCCGATTCCGGCGTAACCGACTTGTTCAAACTCATTCCCGTTTTGGAAGAAATGGCAAAACAGGGCATCCTGTTCCTCGTTCACGGCGAAGTAACCGATCCCGAAATCGATATTTTCGACCGCGAAGCCGCCTTTATCGAGCGCGTGATGAAACCCGTTTTGGCGCAAGTACCGAATCTCAAAGTCGTGTTCGAACACATCACCACCGCCGAAGCCGCCCGCCTCGTTTTGGAAGCAGGCGACAACGTTGCCGCCTCCGTTACCCCGCAACACCTCCTGCTCAACCGCAACGACCTCTTGGTCGGCGGCGTGCGCCCCCATCATTTCTGCCTGCCCGTACTCAAACGCGAAACCCACCGTCAGGCATTGGTTGCCGCCGTTACCGGCGAGAAGGCGCACAAATTCTTCCTCGGCACCGACTCCGCGCCGCACGCCAAATCCGCCAAAGAAAACGCCTGCGGCTGCGCCGGCATGTTCAGTGCCATGACCGCCATCGAGCTTTACGCCGAAGTGTTTGAAAAAGCAGGCGCGTTGGACAAACTCGAAGCCTTCGCCTCGAAAAACGGCGCAAGGTTCTACGGCATTCCCGAAAACACCGACACGATTACCCTCGTCAAACAAAACCAAACCGTCCCCGCAAGCGTCCCATACGGCGATGGCGAACTTGTCCCGATGCGCGCGGGCGGCGAGATAGGCTGGACAGTCAAATATTGAGCCGCACATCATGACCGCATGAAAATGCCTGCCCGAAAAGGGGCAGGCATTTGGGTTTGATGAGGGAGCGGATTAGGGTTGTCTTGAGAGAGTCTCGCAAATGGATTTACGTTCTGCAAGAAGACAGCGGCTTGATTACGTTTGATATTGTCAAAAAGGTCGTCTGAAAACAGGTTGGCGCAAAATCCGCCATACCCGTTTTCAGACGACCTTTTTGTTTTTTTTTTAAATTTTATAGTGGATTAAATTTAAATCAGGACAAGGCGACGAAGCCGCAGACAGTACA
>CAUSDA010000091.1:0-10658 GCA_963529965.1 uncultured Neisseria sp. | reverse complement strand
CTAAATATCTTGGTGGGAATTTAGGGGATTTTGGGGAATTTTGCAAAGGTCTCATGTGGTCTATCCCCACCATACTGTCTCTTAAATACCACCAAATTATCCCGCTAGAAACAGCATCCAAAGCAATCACTCCAAGAGAGTCTCATACAAAGTTCCGACGAGAAGTGTTGCAACTGTATTGTTTGCCTTATAATAGCGACTCCCTAAAAATTTCCAAACTACCCTCCCTATAATATTCTGCATAAATAAGGGATTGCACATACCATCGGAATATCATATTATTCCTTAACAATAAATAAAAACACTTAAAATAAAATTTCCTTTTAATACAGTTGAATACAAAATATCAAGTAACCAATGGGGGTCTCCTTTTTGTAAGATATTTCATCGGCATTACGCCTGAAAATATTTACTGTATAAAAGGTTATACAAGAAATGGATAATTGAATAATGAGTATCGGACTATTACGCGTACTGCTTCAAAGCCAGACCATTACAAATGCACAAGCTGAACATTACGGCAATGCCTTGAAATCAGGGAAAGAAATCTTACCCATGCTTTTTGCGGACGGCATCATCTCTCCTAGAAGTTTAGGAGAATTAGTTGCACGAGTATTCAGCTACCCCTTATTGGATTTGCATCATTATCCTCGCAGCAATGTCATAACTGATGTTTTAAGCGAAGAACAGATGGTTCAAAATCGATGCATACCCATATTTCGTCGCGGCCGTAAAGTTTATCTGGCCGTATCAGACCCGACACAAATCCAAAACTTCCAAAAAATCACTTTTTCTTCAGGTGTGACGATAGATTTAGTTGTCGTACCTGACGACCAGTTAAGCTCTCTTTTAGAATGGTTAGGACAACGTTCTACCACCATCTTAAAAGAAATTAGTGAAGAACAAGAAGCTGCCCAGCCCTCTCAGGCGCTTTATATTGACAATGAAGAGGCTGAAGATGGGCCTATTCCACGCTTTATTCACAAAACTTTATCAGATGCACTAAATGCAGGCGCATCCGATATACATTTCGAATTTTATGAACAAATGGCTCGTGTCCGTTTTCGTGTAGATGGACAGCTAAGGGAAGTGGTTCAACCCCCTGTTGCTGTACGCGGACAGCTGGCTTCACGTATCAAAGTAATGGCGCGTTTGGACATTTCGGAAAAACGCGTACCGCAAGATGGTCGTATTCAGATTGCTTTCCATAAACACGGTCGCCCCATTGATTTTCGTGTAAGTACGTTACCTACGCTTTTTGGTGAAAAAGTGGTAATGCGTATTCTGAATTCTGATGCAGCAACTTTAAATATTGACCAACTGGGATTTGAGCCTTTCCAAAAAGAAATGCTACTTGAGGCTATTCATCGGCCTTATGGCATGGTATTGGTAACAGGTCCGACAGGCTCCGGTAAAACCGTATCGCTTTATACTTGCTTGAATATTTTAAATACAGAAGACGTCAATATTTCCACCGCAGAAGACCCGGCCGAGATTAATTTGCCCGGCATCAACCAAGTCAACGTCAATGATAAACAAGGTTTGACTTTTGCTGCGGCGTTGAAATCTTTCTTGCGACAAGACCCTGACATTATCATGGTAGGTGAGATTCGGGACTTGGAAACCGCGGATATTGCCATCAAAGCGGCACAAACCGGACATATGGTGTTTTCAACGTTGCATACCAATAACGCGCCTGCGACCCTATCCCGTATGTTGAACATGGGGGTTGCCCCATTCAACATTGCCAGTTCCGTCAGCTTAATTATGGCGCAACGACTATTGCGTCGTCTGTGTTCGAGCTGTAAGCGTGAGGTTGAGCGTCCTCCCGTTCCCGCATTAAAAAAAGCAGGATTTACAGATGAAGATTTAGCAAAGGATTGGAAACTCTACCGTCCTGTCGGCTGCGATAGTTGCCGTGGTAAAGGCTTCAAAGGCCGTGTCGGTGTCTACGAAGTAATGCCGATTACCGAGGAAATGCAACGTGTCATTATGAATAATGGTACGGAAGTTGATATTATGAACATGGCCTATAAAGAAGGTATGGTCGATTTACGCCGTGCAGGCTTATTAAAAGTTATGCAAGGTTTGACTTCATTAGAAGAAGTGATTGCTCACACTAACGATTAAACCATTGAATCGAAGAAATACGGGGACTTTTGTTTTCTTCATTCTTAAACATTAAACCAAGGGGTAACAAAATGGCTCAAGCAGAGCAAAAAAGAGGCTTATTCGCTCAAAAAAATAAAGGCAAACGTTTTACGTTTGAAGGTAAAAATACCAATACGGATCAATTAGTCCGAGGCGAAGTAGTCGCCAAAGACGAAGAAGAAGCGCGTAAAAAGCTCCAACGTCGCGGGATACGCCCTTTACGTATCAGTAAAGTAAAGGCAACTAAAAAGCGTCGTATTACTCAGGAAGACATCACTGTCTTTACCCGTCAACTTGCTACCATGATGAAAGCAGGTCTGCCTTTAATGCAGGCTTTTGAAATTGTCGCACGCGGACACTCCAACCCATCCATGACTGAAATGTTGATGCAAGTCCGTGCAGATGTGGAACAAGGTAGTGCATTAGGTAAATCATTTGCCAAATATCCAAAATATTTCGACCGTTTTTATTGCAATCTGATTGCGGCCGGCGAAGCTGGCGGTGTTTTGGAAAGCCTGTTGGATAAACTTGCTGTATATAAAGAGAAAACGCAAGCCATTAAGAAAAAAGTGAAGACTGCGTTGACGTACCCAATTTCTATTATTGTTGTTGCAATAGCATTGATTTTTGTGATGATGCGCTGGGTATTGCCTGAATTTGGTAAGGTTTACGAAAGCATGGGAGCGAAACTGCCTGACTTAACCCAAATTGTTATGGATATTTCCAAAATTTTTGTGGAATATGGATGGCTGATGATCGTTATCTTTATTGCCGTTTGTTTTGGTGTTTATAAACTACATGAAAAATCACCAAATTTCCAAAAACGCATAGATGCAATGATCTTACGTTTACCAATTTTTGGTCCAATTGTCCGTAAAGCAACTATTGCACGTTGGGCTCGGACAACTTCCACTTTGTTTGCCGCAGGTGTCCCTTTAGTAGAAGTTTTAGATTCAGTAGCAGGAGCAGCCGGTAATATCCTTTATGAGGAGGCAACACAGGACATTCGTGCAAAAGTTACTCAGGGTCTTTCTTTGACTTCGAGTATGCAAAGTACGGATATGTTCCCCAATATGGTTATTCAAATGGCCGCTATTGGTGAAGAATCCGGTTCCCTTGATGATATGCTGAATAAAGCTGCAGAGTTTTACGAGGATGAAGTTGATAACTCTGTAGCACAATTATCCTCACTGATGGAGCCCATCATTATGGTAGTTTTAGGCGCCATCATCGGAACATTGTTGGTAGCAATGTATCTGCCGCTGTTTAACCTCGGTAACGTAGTAGGTTAATATGTTGGAATCTTTGGATACATTAGCACCATTTGCTATTCCATTATCTGTCGTTGTTGGTTTGCTAATCGGAAGTTTCCTTAATGTTGTCATTTACCGCGTTCCTGTCATGATGGAACGCGGCTGGACTCAGTTTGCGAAAGAGCATTTGCAACTTGAATTAACTGAGAAAGAGCAGCAACCGTTCAATTTGATGAAACCGGATTCACGCTGCCCCAAGTGTCATGCTCCGGTAAAGGCTTGGCAAAATATTCCGATTGTCAGTTATCTGATGCTTGGCGGTAAATGTGGTTCGTGTAAAACGCCCATCAGCATCCGTTATCCCTTAATCGAATTATTGACCGGTATATTGTTTGGCGTAGTGGCGTGGCAATATGGCTGGACGATGGCTGCATTTGGCGGTTTGATATTGACTGCGCTATTGATTGCATTGACCTTTATCGATGCAGATACTCAATATTTACCCGACAGCCTGACCCTGCCGTTGATATGGTTAGGCTTGATGTTTAATTTAAACGGCACATTCGTGCCATTAAAATCTGCCGTTTTAGGCGCGGTTTTCGGCTATATGAGTTTATGGCTGTTGTGTTTCATCTATAAGCTTTTGACTGGAAAAATCGGTATGGGTAACGGCGATTTTAAATTGCTGGCCGCACTAGGTGCATGGCTTGGTGCCGGCATTTTACCTGTATTGGTCTTTATGGCAGCGTTAATTGGTCTGATTGGTGCGATTATCGGACGGGTTGCCAAAGGACAATATTTTGCATTCGGTCCGAGTTTGGCTATTGCCGGCTGGATTATTTTGGTAGCTAATGAGCCGGTACATCGTGCCGTCACTTGGTGGCTGACCAAATCAGGGTTTTAATATGACTTTATGGATAGGTTTGACAGGTGGTATCGGCAGCGGGAAATCTCAAGCAGCAAAAATCTTTTCTGATTTGGGTGTCCCGCACATTGATGCCGACGCCCTGAGTCGAAACCTGACGGCGGATAACGGTATAGCATTACCGGCTATCCGCCGTCTTTTTGGCGACAAGGTTTTTCATACCCAAAACAGTCTGAACCGTGCTGCTTTGAGGGATCTGGTTTTCAGACGACCTCAAGCCAAAAAAGAATTGGAGGAGGTGTTGCTGCCTTTGATTTTAAATGAAATCAAATCGGCAAAAACCCGCTATCCTAACGCAGCATACGGCATCATCGATGTACCTTTGTTGATTGAAAATCCGGAATTTTTAGCGGCTGTCGATAGAGTGTTGGTTATCGACGTTTCTGAAGCAACGCAAATTCTTCGCGTTCAGCAAAGAAGCGGTTTGAATACAGAAGAGATCAAGCGCATTATGAACACTCAGGCCAGCCGCAAAACGCGGCTGCTCTATGCAGATGATGTCTTAGAAAATGAAGGGACTTTATCTGAATTGACCCAAAAAATTCAGGGCTTGCATAGGTTTTATCTGGGATATTCCGGCAACTCGAAATTTGGTACATCATTGCCCTAACGTGAAATATTTCAATCAACAGACAAAGCATAAATGATTTGTAAGGAACAAATAATGACTGAAGTAACGACTGTGAAATGTCCGACCTGTCAAAAACCGGTGATATGGAATGAAGAGAGTAAATACCGACCGTTTTGCAGTCAGCGTTGCCGGTTGATTGACTTAGGCGAATGGGCGCAAGAGAAATACACGGTTGCAACAGAAGAGGATGACAGCTTATCGGATTTATTGAAATCATAAACGATGAAGCATAACTATCCAATAGAACTGAATTAACAAACAAAAGCTAAAGCCATTTACCCCTTCCCTCCTTCTCAATGAGATGGAAAACACAAAAAGGTCGTCTGAAAACACCATTCCGTTTTATCTTACGGAAGCAGCATTTTCAGACGACCTTTTGTTCTTAACGCTTATTTCAGAAGAAACCGCTTCTATTGCGCTTACTTCACAATCTCAACCGGACCGTGATCGTCGCAGTGGTCGCCGTGTTGGTGGTGCAGGCGGCCGTTGACGATGTAGTCGGTGTGATCGCCGTGCGGTACGGCTTCATGGCCGCAACCTTCGCCGTGAACATGGCCTTTGCAGGTATCGACAGGATGGCAGCCGTCAGGGTTGGTTTCATTGACGCTTAAGCTGTGTTCGTCGTAATGACCGTTGTGTTCGTGGTGCAGGTGGCCGTCGTGCAGATAGTCGGTGTGGTCGTCATGTTTGATGGCGGTATGGCCGCAACCGGCGCCATGGGTATGGTCGTGATGATCGTGGATTTTGCAAGTCATTTTGATTCCTCGTTATCGATGGTTAATTCAAACCCTTTAGGTTACGGACTCCATGTTATCCTTTTTTGGCAACCTAGTAAACAATTTCCTCTTTATTAACATAGTGTTACAGTATATCATCATAGGCTTTAAAGATCGTCTGAACGCGCCATTTCGATGTTATGCCTCTTGCGGATGTTTCAGACGACCTCCCCATTCGTTATCATTTATAATGTCATTTCTTAGGCGGCTCGGCAGTTCGTGCCGATGATGCGTGGGTCGTCTGAAAACAATATCAAGATAAATATAGGATTTTTACACTATGTGGGACACAGTACGGCAATGGCTGCATACTCTGCCGGTACGCGAGGAAGTGGTGGAATCGGTGCTGATGGTCATGGCGCTGCTGGTTTTGCGCGGCGTTTTGCTGAACCTGTATCTGCGCCGCCACCCGCATTACAGCATCGAGGAAAAACGCCGCTCCTTGGTACTCAGCCGCAATCTGACGCTGATTTTGACCATTTTCGGGCTGGCGATAATTTGGGCGACACAAATCCAGACGCTGGCGCTGTCGATGTTTGCCGTAGCGGCGGCTATTGTAGTAGCGACGAAGGAACTGATTATGTGTTTGTCGGGCAGCATCTTGCGCTCGGTAACGAAACAATATTCGGTCGGCGACTATATCGAGGTCAACGGCCTGCGCGGGCGCGTGGTCGATATTAATCTTTTGAACACGCTGATGATGCAGATCGGTCCGAACCCGCTGGTCGGTCAACTTTCGGGTAAAACGCTGTCGTTTCCAAACAGCCTGCTTTTGAACCATTCCGTCCGCCGCGACAATATTTTGGGCGATTATGTGATTCATACGGTGGAAATTCCCGTGCCGATTCATTTGGATTCGGATGTGATTGTAGGTCGTCTGAAAGCCGTATTGGAGCCTTTGTGCCAACCTTATGTGTCCGCCATCCAGCGGCATTTGGAAAACGTGCAGGCGGAGAAGCTGTTTATCACCCCTGCCGCCCAGCCGCGCGTAACCCGCGTGCCGCATGACGACAAGGTGTACCTTATCATCGTGCGCTATGCCTCGCCCGTGGCGAAGCGTTTAGAAATCCAGCAGGCGGTGTTGGATGAGTTTTTGCGCGTACAATACCGCCTGCTAAACCCTCAAGCTTAACCCCATAATCTATTAATAATCAGGAAAATACTATGTTGCCCGAATCCGCCCTTACGCAAATGTACCCCGTCATCATGACCCCCAGCCACGACGGGAAATATTTCCACAATT
Source organism: uncultured Neisseria sp. (assembly GCA_963529965.1). Lineage (GTDB taxonomy): Bacteria > Pseudomonadota > Gammaproteobacteria > Burkholderiales > Neisseriaceae > Neisseria. Next base: position 3,679 of record CAUSDA010000091.1, on the reverse strand, counting down.
ACGTCCTTTCGCTGCTCAATATCGTCCACACCAGCGCGCAAAACGGCTGGCCGCTGCAAGTGATGATGCAGCGCGGCGAGAGCCTGATTACCCGCGCGCGCAATAATTGCGTGGCGACCTTTTTAGAAAACAAAGAATGGACGCACCTCTTCTGGATAGACTCCGACATCGGTTTTTCCGCCGAAGCGTTCTACCGCCTGCTGCTGGCGGATAAAGACGTCGTCGCCGGCATTTATCCGCTGAAACGCGAAAACTGGCCTGACGAAGGCGTTCCCGCCGGCACGACCCAAGCGGATTTCGAGCGGATGTACACCGCCTACACCGTCAACACAGGCGATAAAAACGAAAACGGCGAAATCGTCCTGCGCGTCGATGAAGAAGGTTTTATGAAAGTCGATGACGCGCCGACCGGATTCATGGTCATCAAACGCAGCGTGTTCGAAAAAATGATGGCCGCCTACCCCGAGCTGAACTACATCTCCGACAGCGACTACAAGCGCGAAGACAAAGGGCTGCACTACCGCTTCTTCGACTGCATGGTCGATCCCGAAAGCAAACGCTACCTTTCCGAAGACTATACGTTCTGCCGCCTGTGGCAGCAAATCGGCGGCGAAGTCTATGTCGACGTACAATCCAACCTGACCCACCAAGGTGCAAAAATCTATCGCGGCGCGTTTGCCGATTCGTTGCAAACCAATGTCGCACAAGCCGTATTCGCCCCCGCCGGCACACCGATGAGCCTCGACCTCGCCGCCCCGCTCAAATCCAACCCGCGCGGCGCGGAATAGCGTAAAAACATGGAAAGACGCTTTAAGCCTGACGCGATGGCACTATATCTCCCCTATCGTTTGCCCCGTCGTTTTCAGACGACCCCGAATGCAAAGAGGTCGTCTGAAAACACAATCGGTTCCCCCGAACGGCAAACCTAAAACCCAGACACCCGCCGTCATTCTCGCGCATGCAGGAATCCAGACATTAAAATGACAGGCTGTTGGAAGTTTTCAGTAACTTCAGCCTTCTGGATTCCCGCCTGCGCGGGAATGACGGTACAGGATTTTTATTTAAATCCGCCATGTTTGTCTCCGCAAGCCCTTTTCAGACGACCTCCCGTCCGAACCTATTATCCGCAAGGAAGGAATCCCATCCATGACCGACAACGTACTGCTCCATTTGGGCGAAGAACCCCGTTTCGACGCCATCCAAACCGCCGACATCAAACCCGCCCTGCAAACCGCCATCGCCGAAGCGCGCGCGCAAATTGCCGAAGTCAAAGCCCAAACGCACACCGACTGGGCAAACACCGTCGAGCGTCTGACCGACATCACCGAACGCGTCGGCAGGATTTGGGGCGTGGTGTCGCACCTCAACTCTGTGGTCGATACGCCCGAACTGCGCGCCGTCTATAACGAACTGATGCCCGAAATCACCGTCTTCTTCACCGAAATCGGACAAGACATCGAGCTGTACAACCGCTTCAAAACCATCAAAAACTCCCCCGAATTCGCCACCCTCTCCCCTGCACAAAAAACCAAGCTCAACCACGACCTGCGCGATTTCGTCCTCAGCGGCGCGGAATTGCCGCCCGAACAGCAGGCAGAACTGGCGAAACTGCAAACCGAAGGCGCGCAACTCTCCGCCAAATTCTCGCAAAACGTCTTAGACGCAACCGACGCCTTCGCCCTCTATTTCGACGACGCCGCACCGCTTGCCGGCATCCCCGAAGACTCGCTCGCCATGTTTGCCGCCGCCGCGCAAAGCGAAGGCAAAACAGGCTACAAAATCGGTTTGCAGATTCCGCACTACCTCGCCGTCATCCAATACGCCGACAACCGAGAATTGCGCGAACAAATCTACCGCGCCTACGTTACCCGCGCCAGCGAACTTTCAGACGACGGCAAATTCGACAACACCGCCAACATCGACCGCACCCTCGAAAACGCCCTGCAAACCGCCAAACTGCTCGGCTTCAAAAACTACGCCGAATTGTCGCTGGCAACCAAAATGGCGGATACGCCCGAACAAGTCCTCACCTTCCTGCACGACCTCGCCCGCCGCGCCAAACCCTACGCCGAAAAAGACCTCGCCGAAGTCAAAGCCTTCGCCCGTGAACGCCTGAACCTCGCCGACCCGCAGCCGTGGGACTTGAGCTACGCCAGCGAAAAACTGCGCGAAGCCAAATACGCATTCAGCGAAACCGAAGTCAAAAAATACTTCCCCGTCAGTAAAGTTCTGGCAGGACTGTTCGCCCAAATCAAAAAACTCTACGGCATCGGATTTACCGAAAAAACCGTTCCCGTCTGGCACAAAGACGTGCGCTACTTCGAGCTAGAACAAGACGGCAAAACCATAGGTGGCGTCTATATGGACCTCTACGCCCGCGAAGGCAAACGCGGCGGCGCGTGGATGAACGACTACAAAGGCCGCCGCCGCTTCGCCGACGGCACGCTGCAACTGCCCACCGCCTACCTCGTCTGCAACTTCACCCCGCCCGTCGGCGGCAAAGAAGCCCGCTTGAGCCATGACGAAATCCTCACCCTCTTCCACGAAACCGGCCACGGCCTGCACCACCTGCTCACCCAAGTGGACGAACTGGGCGTATCTGGCATCAACGGCGTCGAATGGGACGCAGTCGAGCTGCCCAGCCAGTTTATGGAAAACTTCGTCTGGGAATACGACGTCTTGGCACAAATGTCCGCCCACGAAGAAACCGGCGAGCCCCTGCCGAAAGAACTCTTCGACAAAATGCTCGCCGCCAAAAACTTCCAACGCGGCATGTTCCTCGTCCGCCAAATGGAATTCGCCCTTTTCGACATGACCATTTACAGCGAAGACAACGAAGGTCGTCTGAAAAACTGGCAACAGGTTTTAGACAGCGTACGCAAAGAAGTCACCGTCATCCAACCGCCCGAATACAACCGCTTTGCCAACAGCTTCGGCCACATCTTCGCCGGCGGCTACTCCGCAGGCTATTACAGCTACGCATGGGCCGAAGTCCTCAGCGCCGACGCCTATGCCGCCTTTGAAGAAAGCGATGATGTCGCCGCCACAGGCAAACGCTTCTGGCAGGAAATCCTCGCCGTCGGCGGCTCCCGCAGCGCAGCGGAATCCTTCAAAGCTTTCCGCGGACGCGAACCGAGCATAGACGCACTGCTGCGCCACAGCGGCTTCGACAACGCGGCTTGATAGTAAGGTTGAGGTAATGAAAAGGTCGTCTGAAAAGTTTTCAGACGACCTTTTGCCGCAAATTTATACCTTATAAAATCATTCCAAAAACTAATACATACCGTCGCTGTCAATATAAAAAACAAACACAAGGATGCCGATATGAAAAAGTTTTGGGAAAATTACAAAAGGAATTTACGATTACTGGCTAAGTTTGGCAGACGGCACTGGAAAGTACTCTGTATCAGCTGCTTTGCCTCCAGCTTCATCGTTACCGCCGTAAATTTTGTCTTGAGCTTCTATATCATTGATCCTAAATATTTCCTTGGTGATGACCATTTCCTTCCCGACAGTATCAAAGCCATCATTGTGGTCATTTTGATGCATTTCATGTTCTCGAAATACATAATCTATAAAAACAAAAAGAAAAACACCTCCAAAGATTAAATATAGTGGATTAACTTTAAATTAGGACAAGGCGACGAAGCCGCAGACAGTACAGATAGTACGGAACCGA
>CAUSDA010000090.1:0-10752 GCA_963529965.1 uncultured Neisseria sp. | reverse complement strand
GATAGTACGACAAGGCGAGGCAACGCCGTACTGGTTTAAAGTTAATCCACTATATTAAGACCTTACCGGATCATCAGGCTCAAAACCCGTTTTCCATCATGATTTCGCCCGGGATGCGGTTGCGGTGCATGGCGAAGCCCAAGTCCATCAGGGCTTGGAACGTGTCTTTGACCATGGCGGGATTGCCGCAGACCATAAAGCGCGTGTCGGCTTTGGTGAACTTGAATCCCGCGTATGTTTCGAGGCTGCCGTCTTTCAGCAGTTCGGGAATGCGTTTACCGCTCAACGCGCCTTCGGTTTCCTCGCGCGTGGTAATGGGGACGAAGCGGAATTTGTGGAAATACTCGCCAATCAGCGGATGGTCTTTCAACGCTTCAACACGTCGTCTGAAAATCAGTTCATCGGCGAAAGAAACTGAGTGCGCCAAAATCAAGCGGTCGAAACGCTGCCAGATTTCGGGTTGCTCGATGATGGAGAGGAAAGGTGCGATGCCCGAACCGGTGCAGAGCATGACCAAGTCCTTGCCGTCGGGGAAGCGTTCGGGCAGGAGGAAGCCCGTAGCGGTTTTGTCGAGCAGTATGGTGTCGCCCTCTTTCATGGCGGCGAACCGCGCGGACATGGGGCCGCCTTCGATCAAAACGGCAAAATATTCAAGCGTGTCGGCGTATTCGGCGGACACGACGGAATACGCGCGCCAGATAAAGCCTTCGCCGTCGCGAAAACCGAGCCGCGAAAACTGCCCCGCCGAGAAGCGGTAGGATTCGGGGCGGCTGATGGCAAAAGTCATCAGTTTGGGCGTATGGTGTTTAATCCACAAGACTTTTTCTTCGGTGAACTTGGCTTCGGGCGAGGCTGCCATAATGGGATTCCTTGTGTGTGCGGGATGGGAAACGGAAGCTATTATACCCGTTCGCTTGACGAAAGGTCGTCTGAAAACCTGCTTGTCCGGTTTTCAGACGACCTTGAAGCGGAACTGAAACTCAAATTTTACGGCTGACGGCGCAGGCGCATGGTTTTGCCGTTTTGCTCCAAAATCAAATCATTGCCGTCGAAACGATAGTTCCACACGCTTTTCATGTTCAAGAAAGCCTCTTCCAGCTTCATGTCTTCACACAGCATCATCGTCGTGGCAATCGGACCAAAATCAATTTTACCCGCTCCGGCTTCCTGCGCTTGAAGCGTCAAATGATTGCAACCCATCTTGCCATGCGCCTTGGGCATTTTGCTCAAATCCAAAAAAGCGGTTCTGCCCGCCAAATCTTTTTCGGTGAATTTGTCGAAAGAAACCACAAACCATTTCGCCGCCAAAGCCGGCGTTGACGCTTGACGCGGTTCGGATGGTTTTTCAGACGACGTGACAGGTTGGGACGGCTGCGGTTTTTCAGCAGGCGAAGTACAGGCGGTCAGAATGATTGCGGTCATAAGGGTGGGGATCAGGATTTTCATGATTTTGCCTTTCTAACGTGAGGTCAGCTAAAAGGTCGTCTGAAGCCGCTTCAGCGAAACCCGCTACGCACTTTTCAGACGACCTATTTATCTTACAACGTCGAATCCAAAGCCTTGGAAATATCGTTCCAAATATCGTCCGCGTCTTCGATGCCGATGGAGAAGCGCAGCAGGCCGACTTTGATGCCCATTTCCATTTTCACGTCGTGTGGTACGCCGCTGTGGGACTGGGAATAGCAATGGTTGACCAGACTTTCGACGCCGCCGAGGCTGGACGCCATTTTGACCAGTTTCATGTTTTTAATCACGCTGTTTGCCGCTTCGCGCGTGTCGTTTTTGAGGTAAACCGTTACCACGCCGCCTATGCCTTTGGGCATTTGGGTTTTCGCCAGTTCGTAATGTTCGTGCGACGGCAGGCCGGGATAGAACACTTTTTCTACGGCGGGATGGGCTTCGAGGCGGCGGGCGATGTCGAGCGCGTTTTTGCAGTGCGCCTCCATACGCAAGGCGAGCGTTTTGATGCCGCGCAACACCAACCAGCAGTCCATCGGGCCGGCAATCGCGCCGGTATGCACCATCATGTCGTGCAGCGGTTTCGCCAGTTCTTTGGTTTTGACGGCGACGATGCCCATCAATACGTCGGAGTGGCCGCAAAGGTATTTGGTGGCGGAGTGGAACACGATATCGCAGCCCATTTCCAAAGGCTGTTGCAGATATGGCGTAGCGAAGGTGTTGTCGATGCCGACCAGCGCGCCGGCGGCGTGGGCTTTGGCGGCAAGCGCTTTGATGTCCACCAATCTCAAAAGCGGATTGGACGGGGTTTCCAGCCAAACCAGTTTCACATTGTGCGCGGCAAGCAGCTCGTCCAAGCGGTCGGGGTTGCCCAAATCGGCAAAGACGACGTTCACACCCCACGCTTTATATACGTCAACCAGTAAGTCATACGCGCCGCCGTAAATGTCGGCGACGGCAACGATGGTATCGCCCGGACGCAGGAATGTACGCCACACGGCATCAATGCCCGCCATGCCGCTGGAAAAGGCAAAACCCGCCGCCCCGCGTTCCAAATCGGCAACCGTGTCTTCCAAAACCTGACGGGTCGGATTGCTCAGGCGCGAATAGCGGTAGGGAACCTGCTCGCCGATTTCGTGCAGCGCGAACATACTGTTCTGATAAATCGGCGGCATCAGCGCGCGGTTGTGTTCGTCGCAATCGTAGCTGGAATGGATGGCTTTGGTGGCGAATTTCATCTCGGTTCAACCTTATAAAGATATGAATAATTCAGGATTTTATCACTATCCGAAAAATAGAAACAATCAATGCGGACACGGTTTGCAAGTGATATAATCTCGCATTTGCAAAACGGACGGCATGAATCCGTTTCCAAACGACACACACCCCAACAATCCGACAATTAAGGACAAACAACGCATGAACGCCATTGCAGACGTGCAATCCAGCCGAGATTTACGCAATCTGCCGATTAACCAGGTCGGTATTAAAGACCTGCGCTTTCCGATTACTTTAAATACCGCCGAAAGCAGCCAATCCACCGTCGCCCGCCTGACCATGACGGTTTTCCTGCCCGCCGACCAAAAAGGTACGCATATGTCGCGCTTCGTGGCGTTGATGGAACAACAAACCGAGGCTTTGGATTTCGACAGGCTGCACAAACTCACCGCCGAAATGGTCGCGCTTTTAAACTCTCATTCCGGCAAAATCAGCGTTTCCTTCCCCTTCTTCCGCAAAAAATCCGCCCCTGTTTCCGGCATCCAATCCCTGCTGGACTACGACGTTACCCTGACGGGCGAAATCAAAAACGGCGCATACAGCCACAATTTGAAAGTCATGGTGCCCGTAACCTCGTTGTGCCCGTGTTCCAAAGAAATTTCCCAATACGGCGCGCACAACCAACGTTCGCACGTTACCGTCAGCCTGACCGCCAACGCCGAAGTCGGTATCGAGGAAATCATCGACTGTGTCGAAGCGCAGGCAAGCTGCCAGCTTTACGGCCTGCTCAAACGCCCCGATGAAAAATACGTTACCGAAAAAGCCTATGAAAACCCGAAATTCGTGGAAGACATGGTGCGCGACGTAGCCACCGCGCTGATTGCCGACGGACGTATCGAAAGCTTCATCGTCGAAAGCGAAAACTTCGAGTCGATACACAACCACTCGGCTTACGCCTATATTGCTTATCCTTAAACAAGCAAAAAAATCGGAAAGGTCGTCTGAAAACCGGAAAATCAGTTTTCAGACGACCTTTCCCGTTCCAATCGGCTATGAAAAAGAGACAATCCGACGGGCATCATCTATCAAGCAGTCCGATAATCCCCCTCTCAACTATAAAAAACAATCGCTGCTTTTAATATAAATTAAGGCCTATAAACGGCTGCTGCGTTTATAATGCGCCTGTTCAACCCTTCCACCGAGAAGACGCCATGAAAAAACTCCTTTACTTCTTTACCGCCTTTTTTGCCCTGTGTTCCAGCGCGTTTGCTGTGAACGCCGACGATTTGTTGCCGCCTGAAAAAGCGTTCGTGCCGCAAGTGAACGTTACCGACAAAGGCATCAACGTCGAATTCAAAATCGCCGACGGCTACTATATGTACCAATCGAAAATCGTCGCCGCCACCACGCCTGAAGGCGTATTGGGCGAACCGGTTTTCAGCAAAGGCGAAGCCAAAGAAGATGAGTTTTTCGGCAAACAAACCGTGTTCCACCGCGCTGCTCAGGTCAACTGGCCTTACAAAAAATCCGCGCCGACCTACAAGCTGACGCTGACTTATCAAGGTTGTGCCGAAGCCGGCGTATGTTACCCGCCCGTGGACACGTCTTTCGAGATTAATGGCAACGGCCTGTACCAGCCGCAAAGCGACGAACCCATATCCGCCAAAGACCGCTTCCTGCAACCCGATTCCGCCAAACCATCCCCCGCCGCCGCGCCTAAAGCCTCGCAAAACGACGACAGCAGTCGCTTCAAATTATCGTGGGACACATTAAACGCCAACCTGTTGGCGTTTTTTACCGCAGGGGTATTCTTGAGCTTTACCGCCTGTATGTATCCGCTTTTACCGATAGTCTCCAGCATCATCGTCGGCGATAAAACCGCCGGCAAAGGCCGCGCCTTCGCGCTGTCCGTAGCGTATGTGCAAGGTTTGGCACTGACCTACACGCTGGTCGGCGTCATCGCAGGCTTGACGGGCGCGCTTCTGACCGTATGGCTGCAACAGGCATGGGTCGTCCTTGCCGCCGCAGGTCTGATGGTCGTCCTCGCGCTTTCCATGTTCGGACTCTTCAACATCCAACTGCCCAACGCCGTCCAATCCTATTTCCAAAACCAAAGCAGCAAACTCTCCGGCGGCAAAATCTTCTCCGTCTTCGTCATGGGCATACTCTCCGCGCTGATTGTCGGCCCCTGCGTCGCCCCGCCGCTCGGATTCGCCCTAGGCTATATCGGGCAAACCGGTGATGCCGTTTTGGGCGGACTGGCGTTGTATGTCTTGGCACTCGGCACCGGCGTTCCGCTGATCCTCATCGGCACATTCGGCGGCCACGTCCTGCCCAAAGCAGGCGACTGGATGAACGGCATCAAATACGCCTTCGGCTTCATCCTGCTTGCCGTAGCCGTTTACCTTGCCACACCGCACCTGCCCTACTACCTCGTTGTCGCGCTTTACACCCTGCTCATGATCGTCCCTGCCATCATGTTGCTGGTTAAATCCGGCAAACAAAAAGGTCGTCTGAAAACCGCAGCCTCCGTTTTAGGCTTCCTGCTCATTATCGGCGGCGCATGGTTCGGCTGGCAAAGCGCAAACAAACAAACCACCGCCCTGCACCACTTCCTGACGCTGTCTCCCCCGTCCGAAGCAGGCAAAACCACCGACCACGGCAAAATGTTCACCGACGTCGCCGAACTCAAAGCCGCCATGGACGCCGCATTGAAAGCCAACCCCGACAAACCCGTCGTTTTGGATTTCTACGCTGACTGGTGTATTTCCTGCAAAGAAATGGCAAACTACACGCTCAACCAGCCGCAAGTGCATGAAGCCGTCGATATGGAACGCTTCTTCCAAATCGACGTAACCGCCAACATGCCCGAACATCAGGCACTCTACAAAGAATACGGAATCTACGGCCCGCCGGGCATTTTCGCCATCCACGCCGACGGCCGCCGCAGCGACCCCTTGCTCGGCTTCGCCAAACCGGACGAATTCATCAACTGGTACAAACAAAACGAAAAATAAAGACGAAAGGTCGTCTGAAAACCTGAAACAGGGTTTTCAGGTTTTCAGACGACCTTTTTAAATGGTGGGTTTCAACCCCGCCACTGGTTACACCTATTTAATTTTCAAAATTGGAAGATTAAGATGTCTTAATTCATTTTGTTTCGGACATGAGGTCTTTAACGAGCCTTTCTTACCCTTTTCTACATCCAGGCGTATCGATATGAAGCATTGATTTTTATCATGAATATATTCATCTACATCATAACCCACACCCGTTTCTTCATCTGTATCAATTTCCAAATCCCCTGATTTTAATTTTGCCACGCCTTGCATCAAAGAATTTTTCCCTGAATTGCGCGGGTTATATATATCGAATTGTATATTTCCATTTTTCAAATGCTTTGTCTGAAGCAATAGCCCTGTTTTGCTTACTCGATATGTCCCTGAATAGGCTGACAAGGGTATAAAAAGTAAAAACACATATAAAAACTTTTTCATCATACTGCTCTTTCCTCAATTATAGTGGATTAAAATAAAAATGAGACAAGGCGGCAACGCCCGCCGTGTACGGGTAGTACATAAGGGCGTTGGCAACGCCGTATCATTGCAATTTTAATCCACTATAAATTTTAAAGATAAGAATGCTCTAGTAATCCAAGTTTGAACCGATACCACGTTGTCTCAACTTAGCCCAAAGATTGCGACTGAAGGTCTAAAATGACAATAGATTTATATGGTAACTGATTGATGCAATGGGCTGCAACAAATGGGATGAACGGCGAAAAGGTCGTCTGAAAGCGAATATTTCATTTTCAGACGACCCTTTTGGATTTGAACTCAATAAATAATGTTTTTGCCGTAGCTTTCTAAAATTGATTTGATTTTGAGGATGGTTTCTTTGGGGGGCGGATGTACGCCGGTGAGTTTGTAGGTGTCGCCGCACAATGCCCATTTGTGCGCGCCCAGTTCGTGATAAGGAAGGAGTTCGACCATTTCGACGTTGTCCATGTCTGCGATGAATTCGCCGAGCAGGTGGGCGGAACGGTCGTCATCGGTATAGCCCGGCACGACGACGTAGCGGACGCGGGCGGGCTGTTTGCGTTCGGCGAGGTAGTGGGCGAATTTGAGGGTTTTGGTGTTGGGGATGCCGACGAGGGCTTTGTGGATTTCGGGGTCGATTTGTTTTAAATCGAGCATAACGAGGTTGGTGTGGTCGATCAGGTCGTCAAGGATGGAATCGTAATGCAGGGCGTAGCCGTTGCTGTCGAGGCAGGTGTGGATGTCGTGTTCGCGGCAGGCGGTGAACCAGTCGCGTACGAATTCGTATTGCAGGAGCGGTTCGCCGCCTGTGGCGGTAACGCCGCCGCCTGTGGCGCGCAGGTAGTGGCGGTAGGACATGACTTGCTTCATGACTTCGGGCACGGTCATTTCTTGGGCTTGTTCGGTGTGCAAGTCCCATGTGTCGCGGTTGTGGCAGTAGAGGCAGCGCATGAGGCAGCCTTGCAGGAAGAGGACGTAGCGCAACCCGGGACCGTCCACTGCGCCGCAGGATTCTACGGAATGGACGATGCCTTTGCCGTTGTAATGGCGGTGTCCGAGGTCTTTGGCGGGAGCGGGCGTTTCGGGGTTGATGGCGATGGATGTCTGCATGGTGTCTGATGTACCAGATATTGGGGTCGTCTGAAAACTTGTTTTTGTGTTGCAGAGGGTTCTTCTTATTGGATTAATATGCGGGCATTGCGTTCCCTGTTGTGGGAAGTTTATGGATTGTTTTTAAATAGGTAAATGGATTTTAATGATAACTCTATTGTACCGCCTTCGGTCGTCTTGATTTAAAGTTAATCCACTGGATTTTGATATTATCAAACCATTGCTTCAGGCAAAATCAAGCCGGGTTCCGGATAATCCGTCCCCCGGCTTGGTTTACTGTAAACCCTTTGCTTTACATGGTTTGTGTAAAGGTGCGGGTAATCACGTCAAGCTGCTGTTCGCGGGTCAGCGAGTTGAAGCGTACGGCGTAACCGGACACGCGGATGGTCAGTTGCGGATATTTGTCCGGATTGTTCATCGCGTCTTCCAGCGTTTCGCGAGTCAATACGTTGACGTTCAGGTGTTGGCCGCCTTCCACTTCTCCTTCTTCGTGGTGGAAGTAACCGTCCATCAGGCCTGCGAGGTTGCGTTCGCGGGAGTTTTCGTCTTTACCCAATGCTCCCGGCACGATGGAGAAGGTGTAGGAAATACCGTCTTTGGCAAACTCGAACGGCAGTTTGGCTACGGAGGTCAGCGAAGCAACGGCGCCGTTGACATCGCGACCGTGCATCGGGTTGGCGCCCGGACCGAACGGTGCGCCTGCGCGACGGCCGTCCGGTGTGTTGCCGGTTTTTTTGCCGTACACGACGTTGGAGGTAATGGTCAGCACGGACTGGGTCGGCGTCGCGTTGCGGTAAGTTTTGTGGGTCGCCACTTTTTTCATGAAGCGTTCCACCAAGTCGCAGGCAATATCGTCCACGCGGTCGTCGTTGTTACCGAACTGCGGATATTCGCCTTCGATTTCAAAGTCGACGGCAATACCGTTTTCATCACGAATCGGTTTGACTTTGGCGTATTTGATGGCGGACAGTGAGTCGGCGGCCACAGACAAACCGGCGATACCGCAGGCCATAGTACGTTTCACGTCGCGGTCATGCAGCGCCATCAACGCAGCTTCGTAGCTGTATTTGTCGTGCATGTAATGGATGATGTTCAATGCGGTAACGTATTGGGTTGCCAGCCAATCCATGAATTTGTCCATGCGCGCAAAGACAGTGTCGTAGTCTAAGACTTCGTCCATAATCGGTTCGGTTTTCGGACCGACTTGGTCTTTGGATTTTTCGTCCACGCCGCCGTTGATTGCGTACAGCAGGGTTTTCGCCAAGTTGGCGCGTGCGCCGAAGAACTGCATTTGTTTGCCGACCACCATCGGGCTGACGCAGCAGGCAATGGCGTAGTCGTCGCTGTTGAAGTCCGGACGCATCAAATCGTCGTTTTCATATTGGATGGACGAGGTGTCGATGGACACTTTGGCGCAAAACTCTTTAAAGCCTTGCGGCAGCTGTTCGGACCACAACACGGTGATGTTCGGTTCGGGAGACGGACCCATGTTGTACAGGGTATGCAGCACGCGGAAGTTGGTGCGGGTTACCAGCGTGCGGCCGTCCAAACCCATACCGCCGATGGATTCGGTTGCCCAAATCGGGTCGCCGGAGAAGAGTTGGTCGTATTCGGGTGTACGCAGGAAACGGACCATACGCAGTTTCATCACCAAATGGTCGATAAATTCTTGCGCTTGGGTTTCGGTAATTACGCCGTTTTTCAGGTCGCGCTCGATGTAGATGTCCAAGAATGAAGACACGCGACCGAACGACATGGCGGCGCCGTTTTGCGATTTAACGGCGGCAAGGTAGCCGAAGTAAGTCCATTGGATGGCTTCTTGCGCATTTTTCGCAGGGCCGGAAATGTCGTAGCCGTAAGAAGCTGCCATTTCTTTCATTTGACCCAAGGCTTTGTATTGTTCGTTAATTTCTTCACGGCGGCGGATAACTTCTTCCAAATCCACACCGTTTTCCAAATCGGCTTGCAGCGAGTTGAACTGGTTGAGTTTGTCTTTCATTAAGAAGTCGATACCGTACAATGCTACGCGACGGTAGTCGCCGATGATGCGACCACGACCGTAAGCATCTGGCAAGCCGGTAATCACGCCTGATTTACGGCAACGGCGGATGTCGGGCGTATAAACGTCAAACACACCTTGGTTGTGGGTTTTGCGGTATTTGGTAAAGATTTCGCTGACTTCGGGGTTCAACTCGACGTTGTACACTTTGCACGCGTCTTGTACCATTTTCAAACCACCGAACGGCATGATTGAGCGTTTCAGAGGCTCGTCTGTTTGCAGACCGACGATGGTTTCCAAATCTTTATCGATATAGCCCGGCGCATGGCTGGTAATGCCGGACACGACTTGCGCGTCAATTTTGTAAGGTTCGTGCGTGCGGTTTTCGACTTTGATGCCTTCCATCACTTCCGCCCACAGTTTGGTCGTCGCCTCAGTCGCTGGCGCGAGGAAAGACGCATCGCCTTCATAAGGCGTATAGTTTTTCTGAATAAAATCGCGCACGTCGACATTGGTTTCCCAATTACCGCCGACAAAACCTTCCCAAGCGGCAGGGCGTTGCTGTACATCGGTTGACATATCAAGCTCCTAATTTGTCAGATAGAATTTATAGGTAGAAGAAATTTACCTTTGCAGAATAGCACTTTAGCTCTATGAAGTGTAACGATTGGCGGAGATGTGAACGTTTACCCGATATTTTTTTGACTTACATCAATGGGAACAGTTATTACTTAAAACTACATTTTATTTTTCAAGCCTTTAGCGTGTAAACAAGTGTAGAATATAAAATTAAGCCCTGAAAACTTGTCCGGTTTTCAGGGCTTTTCCTTAGGTATTTGATTTCATGCAATTACATTGTGTAAAGATCGCAAGTTGGACACAAATTGGGCACAAAGCAAAAAGACAGCCTGAATTATAAGCTGTCTTTTAGTAATTTAGAGTCTTAGATTATTCAATAAATTCATAGATTTATTGGTGCCCGGAGCCGGAATCGAACCGGCACGGCCGGTTTAGGGCCGACGGATTTTAAGTCCGTTGTGTCTACCTATTTCACCACCCGGGCGCAGACTGTTTTATATTGAAATTTGGAGGCGGGGGCGCGGATTTGAACCGGCCTATATAAGGGTTGCACCCCTTATAGCATAAACACTCTGCCACCCCGCCATGAAATGAGTGGAGGCGAGAGTCGGAATCGAACCGGCGTCCACGGATTTGCAATCCGCTGCATTACCACTTTGCTATCTCGCCAAACAAACTACCAGGTAGTGTTCAAACTGGAGCGGGAAACGAGTCTCGAACTCGCGACCTCAACCTTGGCAAGGTTGCGCTCTACCAACTGAGCTATTCCCGCATATCCAAATGTGCCTGAACGATGGAGCGGGAAACGAGTCTCGAACTCGCGACCTCAACCTTGGCAAGGTTGCGCTC
>CAUSDA010000089.1:0-10900 GCA_963529965.1 uncultured Neisseria sp. | reverse complement strand
TTCAGCACCTTAGAGAATCGTTCTCTTTGAGCTAAGGCGAGGCAACGCCGTACCGATTTAAAGTTAATCCACTATACTATCCCGCCAGCCACAGCGATACCGTATAAATCACCAGTCCGACCAGTCCGCCGACGAGCGTGCCGTTGATGCGGATATATTGCAAATCCTTGCCCACGCTCAATTCCAGTTTTTCCACCATCAGGCGGCTGTCCCAGCCTTTGACTTTGTCAGCGACGAACAAAGCGGCCTTATCTTTATAACGCATCACAAAATCCCGAACCAAAAGCGAAATCCGCACATCCGCCCGCCGCATAAATTGCGGGTGTGCCTGAGCTTGCGAACGCATATGGTTCAGCAGCTTTTCCAGTTGCGCTTGGCACAAAGAGTCTTGTTTTTTCACATCTTCCCGCGCCCAGTCCAAAATGCCGCGCCATAAGGTCATGATTTGACGTTGCAGTGCGGGCGATTGCGCGAGCTGTTTTTTGAATTTGTCCAGGCGGCGGTGCCACAGGCGCGATGTGCTCAGGCGTTCGGTCAGTTCGTCGTATTGCACCAAGAATTGTCGGCGCAGCGCATTGTCCTGCTTGTCCGCTGTTGCCAAATAGCCGTCTATCCATGCCAACGCTTTTTCTGCCGCCCAGTCATCGACTTTCTCCACCAAGGTCGATTTCACCGCCGCTTTAAGCCTGTCCCAAGTTCCGGGATTGCCGCCTTCGATTTTCGCCGCCCATTCGCGCAGGTTCTGTTCCAACATTTCGCGGGTTTCCGGCGTTTTCAGCCAACGCCGAATCTGACGGAGCAGGCTTTCAAACGCTTTTTCGTGCATCCCTTGCGCTTTCAGCAGCCGCAAACCGTCGGCAAGCGCGTTGCCGATTTGTCCGCCGCTGTAACGTTCTTCCAACAGCATCGCCGTAAAACGCGCCGTCTGTTCCGGTTTGGCGATGGCAAGCAGCGTCGGAATCTGTTTGGAAAGCCACGGCAGCCAATGCGATTTCACGTCTTCGCCGTCCAGCCATTTCAATAATTTATCGCTGGGCTGCGCTTGGTAAATGCGCATAGCGATGGGTTTGCCCTGTAAAAAATTATGTTCGATAAACCGTCCCAATTCATCGCCGATACGCGCCTGATTGCGCGGCAAAATCGCGGTATGGGGAATCGGCAGCCCGAGAGGTCGTCTGAAAAGCGCGGTTACGGCAAACCAGTCCGCCAGCGCACCCACCATCGCCGCTTCGGCAAATGCTTTGACAAATCCCAACCAAGGATATTGGCGCACATAAACGGCGGAGGCTGCAAACAGCACGCACGCCGCAAGCAGCAAGCCCGTCGCCCAACGCCTGCTTTTTGCCAACTTTTTGCGCGCCTCATTTAAGCGGACTTGTTCCGAAAGGGTGTGCATTCCTTTTCCTTTTTTTGAAAATTGGGATTTTTGAGTGGGTGTGTTTGATCAATCGGATTATACGCCGTATTGCCTAATTTTTAATCATTGAATATTTTGGTTGAGAATAGAATAAGTTAGCTGACTTTTCCACAGACTGCACACACAAAGGCAAACACGGAATGTGACTAAACCGACAAACTGCCTATTTTTTAAGCATTGTATTTTTTTGTTTGATTATCAAAAGGTAATAGAACTTATTCACAGGCTGTTCACACCGTTCGGCAAAGAAATTGTGTATAGCGGGGAAAATGGGCAATTCAGGGGTAGGGCGTGTGGACGGATGATGTGGATGGTTTGCAGTATTCCTTGCCGGACCGTATTCAGACGACCTTTACTTTGCCGTGTCGCGTTACTACAATCACTATTTTAATCCAATAAAACCAGCCCTAAGGAGCGCATCATGAACGCCTCGCAATTAATCAGCAGCCTGACTCAAACCGTCGGCGAAAAATACATCATCACCGACCCCGCGAAAACCGAACAATACCGCCAAGGCTACCGTTTCGGCGAGGGTAGGGCGTTGGCAGTGGTGCGCCCCGGAACCATTCTGGAAATGTGGAAAATTTTGCAGGCCTGCGTCGAAGCGGACGTGATTGTGATTACGCAGGCGGCAAATACCGGTTTGACAGGCGGCTCGACCCCCGACGGCAACGATTACGACCGCGACATCGTGATTGTGAACACCATGCGGATGAACATCATCCAAACCATCAACAACAACGAACAAGTCGTCTGCCTGCCCGGTTCGACCCTGAACCAGCTCGAATTGCTGCTGAAACCTTTGGGGCGCGAACCGCATTCGGTCATCGGCTCTTCATGTATCGGCGCGTCCGTCTTGGGCGGCGTATGCAACAACTCCGGCGGCGCATTGGTGCAGCGCGGCCCGGCCTACACGGAAATGGCGCTGTTCGCCCAAATCAACGAAGAGGGAAAACTGGAGCTGGTCAACCATTTGGGCATAGATTTGGGCGACACGCCCGAAGAAATCCTGACCAATCTTCAAGGCCATCATTATCAGAGAAAAGACATCACGCAAGACGCGGGCAAAGGACACGACCACGCCTATTGCGACCATGTGCGCCAAGTGGACGAGCCGACCGCCGCGCGTTTCAACGCCGACCCGGCGCGCCATTACGAGGCATCCGGCTGCGCGGGCAAACTGATGGTTTTCGCCGTCCGCTTGGATACCTTCCCGCAAGAGAAGCAAACTGCCGTGTTCTACATCGGCACCAACGATATTAATGAATTGACCGATATCCGCCGCGCCGCCTTGAGCGAATTTGAAAGCCTGCCCGTTTCCGGTGAGTATATCCATCGCGATGCTTTCGATATTGCCGACATGTACGGCAAAGACACGTTCTACGTCATCAAAAAATTCGGTACGCACCAACTGCCGAAATTATTTGATTTCAAAGCCAAAGTTGACAGATTCGGCAAAAAAGTCAGCTTTCTGCCCAAACATTTTTCCGACAAAGTCATGCAGTTCGTCAGCAAATACCTGCCCGACCACCTGCCCAAATCCATGCGCGATTACCGCGACAAATACGAACACCACCTGATTCTGAAAATGGGCGGAAAAGGCGTCGATGAAGCGCGCGCGTTTTTGAAAGAGTATTTTGCACACCACGGCGGCGCGTTTTTCGAATGCAACGCCGAAGAAACCCAAGCCGCCATGCTGCACCGCTTTGCCGTCGCTTCCGCCGCCATCCGCTACCGCGCCGTGCATGACGACGAAGTGGAAGATTTGGTCGCGCTGGACATCGCCCTGCGCCGCGACGACCGCGACTGGTTTGAAAAACTGCCGTCGGAAATCGACAATAAAATCATCCACAAGCTCTACTACGGACATTTCATGTGCCACGTTTTCCATCAGGATTACATCATCAAAAAAGGCAACGACTGCATGGCATTGGAACACGAAATGCTCCATCTCTTAGACCAACGCGGCGCGCAATATCCCGCCGAACACAATGTCGGTCATTTATACGAAGCGAAACCCGCGCTCAAGCAGTTCTACCGCAAACTCGACCCGACCAACAGTTTCAATCCGGGTATAGGCAAAACCAGTAAGAAGAAAAACTGGGCTGAGTGATAAGGTTGGGATTGTGTAAGTAAATGAAAGGTCGTCTGAAAACCAAATTGAGTCTTCAGACGACCGTTAATCTTATAATGATTCAACTTTTTAATATATTTTGATAGAATCATGACGTTAACTTTTTAAGGCATAAAAGAAAGGTGTTTTATGAAACTTTACAAGATTTTTAAAGATCCTATGAATCAGTATGAGGCAGTCAAACAAGGCTGGTCTTGGCCTGCATTTTTCTTTGGGGCTATTTGGGCTTGTGTGAAAAAAATGTGGGGTTTGGGGATTGGAATATTTGTCACCTTTGTTGTGTTAAATGTATTAGCTGGTCAGAATGAGATGTTGGGTGGCATAGTCGGCCTTCTTAGTTTAGGCGTTTATATAGTATTCGGAATGCAAGGTAATGCTTTGCGTGAAAAAAATCTGGTTAAACGCGGTTATGTAGAAGTACCTCAACTTATTAACGCTGCTAACCCTGAAGCTGCAATTGCCCAATATATTGCTGAATATGGTCATAAATAAAGCTTTTTGAGATTAAGGTCGTCTGAAAACTGTATTCGGTTTCCAGACGACCTTTTTTAGATTGAGTACCCAATATTTAAAATGCAGCGACCAAAAATAAAAGCACCGATAAATCGGTGCTTTTTAAAATTTGGCGCGGCGGACGGGGCTCGAACCCGCGACCCCCGGCGTGACAGGCCGGTACTCTAACCAACTGAGCTACCACCGCGCATCATTGTTTTGCAACAATGAAAGGAAACCTGGTGGGTGATGACGGAGTCGAACCGCCGACATTCTGCTTGTAAGGCAGACGCTCTACCAACTGAGCTAATCACCCGAGAACTCGGGATTAAACCAAAAAACCTCTATCAGGGCAAGCCGTTTGTTTCAAGATAAATATATTTATTTGAATATAAATAATAAATAAGTTTAGTATTATCTCAATCAAAAATCATATGCCCCAATTTATCGGCTTTGGTGTGCAGATATCGTTCGTTTTCCGCATTCTCACCGACATGGAGCGGAATACGTTCGACGACATTGATGCCTGTATCTTTCAACGTTTGAATTTTTTCAGGATTGTTGGTCAACAGCTTGACAGCACGGATATTCAGATGGTCGTAGATTTGCTTGGCAAGCGTAAAGTCGCGTGCGTCAACGGGCAGTCCGAGCGCGAGGTTGGCTTCGACCGTATCCATCCCCTCGTCTTGAAGCTTGTAGGCACGGATTTTGTTGATTAAACCGATGCCGCGCCCTTCTTGACGAAGGTAAACGATCACACCGCGTCCTTCTTGTTGAACCGCCTTCATCGCGGCTTCAAGCTGCGGGCCGCAGTCGCATTTTTTGGAAAACAGGGCATCCCCGGTCAAACATTCGGAGTGGATGCGGGTCAGAACGGGGAGGTCGTCTGAAAAATCGCCCATCGTCAAAGCGATGTGTTCTTGTCCGCTCGGTTCTTCAAAACCGTGCATAGTGAAGTCGCCCCATTCGGTCGGCAGGCGGCAGGAAGCGACGAATTTCAAGGTATTATTCATGTTCTTTTTCCTTGTCTTCGATGCCTGTCAATGCTTTCAGCGGATCGGCAAGTGCCAAAGCCAGTGCCGACCAATCCGTTTGGGCCGCGTCATCGGCTTGATCTTTATCGGCAAATTCAACGTGAACCACGCCCAAAACCGTTCCGTTTTGTGTTGCCACAGGGATGGACAACTGGCTTCCGCTGCCCTCGTTCCGGCTGCCTTGGATTTCGTCCAGCGAAAGCCAATAAGCTATATCGTTGGCAATATTCATCCAACCGCTTTGCGCCGTACGGCAGGCAAGGTAAACCGTACCGTTTTCTTCATGAATAGCCAACAGATTTTCCAAAGGCTCGCCCTGCGCCGCGATACGAACCAGCCTTGCGTGTGGTTCGCCAGGAAGGTGGATGTAAACCGCCGCGCTTTTGACAGCTGTTGCACGGCTGAATACCGAATCCAAAGCCATGAAAACCTGTTTGAGCAAAACTTCGTTTTCAGGCGTTTCTTCAATATGGTCTACCAGCTTCCAGCCGTCTTCCTCACGCCACAAAACCGAGCGGTCAATCGAAGCATTGCCCATATCCATCACCGTCTTTGCGGTCAGATAAGCAATACGGAGGTCGTCTGAAGACAGCTTCAAACCCTGTGTCTGTAAAAAATCCTGAATCAGTAAAACAGGCATGATGTTCCTCTTTGATATTAGTGTGTTCCGGTAGATAACCGACCTGCCATTATATCGGTCGGAATAAAGCAATTTCAAGCCAAAGGTTGTTTGCAGAGCAGGATACTTTGTGTATAATCCACAGTTTCATCGCGCGGACGTGGCGAAATTGGTAGACGCACCAGATTTAGGTTCTGGCGCCGAGAGGTGTGAGAGTTCGAGTCTCTCCGTCCGCACCACCTAACCCCTGAAAGGGGTTATTTTTTTGTCTAATCAAATCTAACACAGTAATCAAGATTCAATACTGGCAAGGCGTTCAGGCTAATAACCCTCTTGCCAAGTGTCTAAATACCCCAAATGCCGTATAATTGAATAAACCAAAATATGGGGGTATGATTTGGGGAATCTGACAACACCCCCTAAAAACATACCCCCAATGCCCCTGAACGACCGCCAAATCAAAGCCGCCAAGCCGTCTGATACTGGAAAGAAAGCCAAGTTATTTGACGGGGGCGGCCTGTATCTTGAAGTTACCCCAGCGGGCGGAAAAGTATTCCGCCTGAAATACCGTATAGATGGTAAAGAGAAAACTCTTACTATCGGGAAATATCCGACCGTTTCACTGGTAGAAGCCCGCCAAGCCGCCGAAAACGCCCGCCGCATGATTGCACAAGAGCAAGACCCATCAGCAATGAAGCAACAGGCCAAACAGGAGCGCAAAACGGCCTTACTGAATACCTTTGCCAACGTTACCAAAGCATGGCATGAGAAAACCACCAAGCGCAAAAGCTGGAAGCCTAATCATGCCGCCCGTGTTTTGCGGTACTTTGAAACAGATGTTTTCCCTATTATTGGGGAAACGCCTATAAACAAAATCGGGAAAAAAGAGATAAAGGCCGTATTGGATAAAGTAACAGAGCGGGGCGTATCGGAAACCGCCGAAAAAATCAGGCAATGGATAGGCGCGGTGTTTACCTATGCCGGTTATGAAGAATTGACCGACCGAAACCCTGCCGCGTTACTGAAAGGCTATATAGAGCCAACAGAAAGCAAAAGAATGCCCGCCCTACCCCGTGAAGAATTGCCGGAGTTTTACCGCCGCCTGATACTGGCAGATTGTGAGCAACAAAACAGAATTTGCGTAATGTTGATTATGCTTTGCTTTGCCCGAAACAAAGAGATACGCGGCGGCCAATGGCAGGAAATCGACTTTAAGCGCAAAACATGGACGATTCCCGCTAATCGTATGAAACGGCCACGAGAGCACACAATCCCCTTGTCTGATTGGGCGATTGAGCTATTAAACGAACTACACGCCATAACCGGCGAAACACCCTTTCTATTTCCAAGCCCTAAATCCGAAACTGGTTACATCAGCGAAAATACAGCGGGCAAAATCATCAACGGCATGGGCTATTACGGGATAGCTACCCCGCACGGTTTCCGTTCCCTTGCCAGCAGCGTTTTGAATGAACAAGGCTTCAACCCTGACGCGATAGAACGGCAGCTTGCCCACATCGAAAACAACAAGATCCGCGCCGCCTACAACCGCGCTGATTATCTGAATGAACGCAAAGAGTTTATGCAATGGTATAGCGGCTTTTTGCGGGAACGGTATAACCAAGCATTGCAACTGATTCAAGATGGCGAGACGGATTAAAAAATCCCTATGCGCGTGAGAAATATAGTGGTTACCGTGGTTACCCTTTTATACAAGAAAGAAGTTAACCCTATGAAATACAGTGTATTAGACGTTTTGCTTTCGTTCAAATCTAGCACATATGAAAAGCACGGTATTAGGCTTTAAATAAACCAAATTTGCGCGGAGTTACTTATGGAAAACAGTAAAAGCACACAGATTTTAATAAAACAATTAACCAAAGAGAATATAAAGTTAAGAAATAGAATTAGAGAGTTAGAGAGAACCTTACATAGTAGCGAGAAACTAACTACCATACCTGCAATTCACAAGATTAAAACAAAAGATACAAGACGGAGATTGAAGTTAGCCATCGAAGAATTAGGCAAAGATAAGGAAGAATTAATCCATCAAGCCATATTGGACAATGCCCGCAAAGCAAGCAAAGCCAAGCAAAGCCCCTATGAGAAAGCAGGAACGATAGCAGCCGTAAATCAGTTATTGGAGGAAAAAAAGGAAATGCTGAATCAATGGGGTGGAAAATCAGAGTTATGTAGAATTATTCAAGACTTAATTGTAACTAAGGGTATCCCATGCCCGGCAAAAAGAGAACCAACGGAAAAAACTATCATGAAATGGATTAAGCAATTCCAAAAAAACATGGAATCGACAAGCTAATTTTAGGAAGTCAGCATGGTATTACAGGAAGTCAGCATGGTATTACCTAAACAGCCGCCCACAGAGGCGGCTATATTTTTGCCTGTCATCTAATCCGACTAGAGAAAGGCAAAAGCATATGAACAACACAGTATTAAGAGCAGACGATACTGCCCGCGCATTAGGTGTTTCACGGGCGACTATTTGGAATTGGGTAAACCCTAAGAGCCGTCATTACCGCCCTGATTTTCCCCGCCCGTTCAAAATTTCCGCAAATGCGACAGGCTGGCTTGCAAGCGAGATTGACGACTATATCGGCAAACTGGCAGCCAAACGCGAAGAGCAGACAAATTAATTTATCAGGCGCAAAACAAATGCCGCCTGAACGGACATTCAGACGGCGGAAAGGATTATTAAGCATGAGCGACTATTCTACCAACAGCAAGGCAAAAACGCCAAGTCAAAGAGAACGTGTTTTATCCCGATTGAAACAGGGCAGCGTTACATCATGGGAGCTTACCCAAATGGGGATATTGGGCTACAACACGCGCATCATGGAGCTTCGCAGGGCGGGGCATGACATCGTTACCGTGATGGAAGAAGTAACAAACCAGTTTGGCGAAACCGTGAAACGCGGTCGGTTCGTATTAATCAATTAAATCAGGAGCTTTAACTATGAACATCGAATATACAAAGACAACTTTTGCGACCCGTCAAAAGTTACTGAAAGAAGCAGAAGACAAATGCAGCGAACTGACCGCCCAAATTGAAGCGGCGGAAGCTGGTGTAACAGAAGCGCAGGCGGTAATCAATGAATTTGCAGGGCTTCGAAACAGGCGCAAAGGCATATTTGCAAATTTGTTGAAAATGGGCAAACCCACAAACAGCGAAGAAGCCAAAGGGCTTGATTCAGAGATTGCCACCAAACGTGAAGAAGCAGACCGCGCCGCCGATATGCTGGAAGCGCAAAAAGAACTGTTGGAAAGCCTTTTTGATGAACGCCTCCAACATCTGAACCGCATTTCAGAGCTTCGCAATTTATTGTCCGTTTCCCGTTATGAGATGTTTATCATCGGCATAGAAGAAACCCACTTGCCCGAATATTTGGAAGCCGCGCGCGCCTATGCCAATGCCGCCGCGAAATTGGTAGGAATCGGTAAAGCCGCCGTTGAGATGAGAGCGAATTTACATGAAAACGGTTTGCAGGTTGATTGCCCGTCCTATGGGCAAGGTTTGCCAAATCGAATCATTGATCTACGTTTACCCGGCTTCTTCAACATGATGGACGGCACAGGCGGGGAAGAAAACGCCATTTTCGACATCTTGGAGGATATGGAGAAAGAAAAAGAAGCGGCTTTGGACAATTTGAAATAGCAACACTCAAACAGCCGCCCAAAGGCTGAAAAACGGCTATTGGGCGGCGTTCTGAAAGGATTATGGACATGACCCCAAAACAAGAACAGTTTGCCCGTCTGTATGTGGAAACGGGCAATGCGAGCGAAGCATATCGGCAAGCCTACAACGCCGACAACATGAAGCCTGAAACGGTAACGAATGAAGCCTATAAGCTGCTTCAAGACCCCGATATTTCCGCGATGGTGGACGGCTTAAAGGAAGAAGCGCGGCAACGACACGCGGTAACGGTGGGCGACCTGTTGCACGAATTGGAACAGGCGCGGGCGGCGGCACTGGCAGCCCCTACACCGCAAAGCAGCGCGGCGGTATCGGCAACGATGGGCAAAGCAAAAATGCTGGGCTTATTGGTGGATAAGGCGGAAATCAAGGCGGAGGCGGAAATCAGCCAAGTAAAACAGGAAGAGTACACTCCGCCGTTAACGGGAGATGAAATGCAGCAAGTCATTAAGGCTTTTTTCAATAAGCCGTACAGTGAAATCACGCTTGAAGACATCATTGGAACCGTTGGAGAAGATACGGATCGCATCGGGTATGTAATAACCATGATTATCGTGGGTAAAAAATTTTAGCCGCTTGATGCAAAAATCATTTGACAAATCGAGCCTTGAGAATCAGAATCTTGGTTCTCTCTCAAATACAGTTAGCCCAAATCAGCAGGGTAAACGCTGATTTTTTATCGCCAAAATTCTTTTACGGGCGTTTGCGATGTTATTAAACGTTAACATTTCAGACGACCTATCACGAGTTATGGCGGTGTGTGGTAACGGTAACGTCCACGCCTGACTAACTGCAGGAGAGAGCACCGCCCCCTTATTTGGGCTTCTCAAATCTCAAACAGTTAGGAGCATTTCAAATGCAATCTTCAAATTCTATCCAAATCCAAGACGTTCCATCCCCATCAGAACAAGGCTTTTGCGCCGTCGTTCACGAACCGACCGCGTATCTAGCCGATATTGACGTTCACTCATGTACCGCTCGCCGTTTGGGCATCTATCCATCACACGCCGCCGCCGTTGCCGCCTGCCGGTCGTTTATTGCTTCGCTTTCAGACGACCTAAAAGCATGGGCAGCTTTCAGCGTAACGACAGCCGAACAAATCCACTAAATCCCTGAAAAACACCCGCCTTTATGCCGCCCGTTTTGGACGGCATAGGGCAAACTTCGCCCTAGTGTTTTCATAAGTATTTGATTTTTCGATATTTGATATTTTTGGTGCGCTGGGCATGGAGAACATGAAACATGAAACCGACTGACAAAAACGACCGTTTTCGCCGCTATTTCAACCGCGCTTTGCTAGTGTTTGGGGTGTTGTTGATGGCTTTGGTAATCCGAGCCTGTAACCAGCCCGCCCATGCAGAAACGGAGCAGGCAATACAGACAACGCCGACCATATGGGAGACCGACCCGATGGCGGGGGTAGTTTTAGAACCTGTAACAGGGGAGGCAGAACAATGAAACCGACCTATCAAGACATCAAAGCCGCCGCGCAATA
>CAUSDA010000088.1:0-11019 GCA_963529965.1 uncultured Neisseria sp. | reverse complement strand
ACTGCACCTTGTGAGTTGGAGGGGATGTCCAACTTTTGGGGTGCAGTTCAAACCCTAGTATCAGGTTTTCAGACGACCTTTCGTGTGTTGACGCCTTATTTGAACATTTATTCCTTGCGTTGCAAAACGGCGGCGAAGAATCCGTCGGTTTGGTGTTTCGCCGAATCGAGGCGCAGGTATTTGCCGGTGTTCAAATCGATTTTCAAAGCGGCGAGCAGCTCGGCGCAGTTGAGAAGTTCGTATTCCGGGTGTTCTTTCAAAAAGCGTTCGACCTGCATTTCGTTTTCTTCGGGTAATACGCTGCAAGTGGCGTAAACCAGCCTGCCTTGCGGTTTGACCAGTTTGGCGGCGGCATCGAGGATGCTGTGTTGTTGCTCCAAAAGTTTGGCGACGGTTTCGGGCGACTGGCGGTATTTGAGGTCGGGATTGCGGCGCAGCGTGCCTAAGCCGGAGCAGGGGGCATCGACCAAAACGCGGTCGGCTTTGCCGGTCAGGCGGGCGATGCGGCTGTCGTGTTCGCTGCTGATGCGTTCGGGGTGGATGTTGGTTAGTCCGGCGCGGGTCATGCGGGGCTTGAGGTTGGCAAGGCGTTTTTCGGCGATGTCGAAGGCGTAGATTCTGCCTTTGTTTGCCATTTGCGCACCGACGGCGAGGGTTTTGCCGCCTGCGCCGGCGCAGAAATCGACGATGATTTCGCCGCGTTTGGCACCGACAAGCAGGGTGAGGAGCTGGCTGCCTTCGTCTTGGACTTCAAGCGTGCCGTCTAAAAACAATTCGTGTTTGTTGAGGGCAATTTTGTTTTTCAGGCGGATGCCCCAAGGGGAATAGGGCGTGGCTTCTGCATCGGGGCTTTCGGCTTGAAGCAGGGGCAGCACTTTGTCGCGTCTGCCTTTGAGCGTGTTGACGCGGATGTCGAGCGGCGCGGCTTGGTTGGTGCTGCGGCCGAAGGCGAGGATTTCTTCGTCGCTGTTATGTTTTTGCAGTTGCTCCACCAGCCATTGCGGCAATTCGGCGGCGGTATGGAGGTCGTCTGAAAATTCGGGTTTGCGTGCTTTCAGGCTGCTGAGGAACTCGGTTTCTTCTTCGTCGAGCAGGTCTTTGATTTGGCTGATGTTGGTGCTTCTACCGAGGACGAGCGCGGCAAGTGCGGCTTTGCGCGGCTGGGCATGCGGACGGCGCAGGACGGCACTGATTTTTTGATAATGGCGCAGGGCAGCGAAGGCGGTTTCGGCGATTTCGTGGCGGTCTTGCCTGCCGAGTTTTTTGTGTTCGCGGAAGTAGGCGGACAAAACGGCATCGGCAGGCTGTTTGAAAGTCAGCATGTCAGCCAGGACTTTGGCGGTGTGGTCGAGTTGGATCGGGGTCATGGTGGGTTCGCAATCGGGGAAAAGGCTTGGATTATACTGGAAAGGTCGTCTGAAAACGTTGAATCGGGTTTCAGACGACCTTCATGATGCGTTCGATTTCATGCCAAAAGCCGTCGGGGCGCAATTCGAGTTTGGCGATTAAGCCGCTTTCGATTTGGCGGACGTCTCGGTCGGACAGGGTTTGCGCCTCGGTGACGCGGGCGGGGGCAAGGTATGCCATGCGGTCGATGAGGTGGTAGCGTGCGTCTTCGGCGGTCGGATATGCCGGCCAGTCTCGGATAAAGACGCCGCGCCAGCAGTATGGGTTCAGCGGGGCTTCGGCGGAATCTGTGCCGATGGGGAAAAAGCCGATGCCGCGTATGATTGAGGCGGGTTGCGGCGCGTCGGGGAGACGGTTTTGCCGCAGGGTTTCGCTGCCTTCGGGGGATTGAAGCAGGGCGAGTTGGCGGGGCAGTTTGGCGGCTTTGGCGGCGAGGGTGTCTTTGGGATTGAGTCCGCACAGGTCTGCGGATTTGCTGCTGCCGCTGCCGTAATATTTGCAGGTCAGTTCGATATGATAGGGTTTGCCGTTGATGGAGGCGATGAAATCGGCGGCGCCTTGCGTGAGGTCGTCTGAAAACACGGGCAGGTTATAGGCGTGCAATTCGGTATGCGGTGCATGGGCGAACCAAAATGCGAGCAGGCGTTCGGCGTAGATGCCGAGTCGGTTGCCGAAGGGGGCGTGTTCGGCGAGATAGTCGTCTAAGGCGGCGGGATTGCCGTCCAAATCCAAAAGATAGCGGAAGCCGTGTTCGCCCAATAGCGCGCGGACGCTCAATTCACAACCGCTTTGCCAAAGCGGCGGGGCAGTCAGCAGGGTGGCGAGGGAGCGGACGGACGGGTTGGTGAGTTTCCACCATAGGGCATCTAGGGCGTAGTTCATGGGGCGGTGCGGATGTCGGGAAGGTGATGGATTTTATAATATTGAGCATGAAGTTGAAACCTGTAAGCCGCTGTACCGTCTAGGCAGCAATTGTTTTTCCCCTTCAAGATATAGTGGATTAACTTTAAACCGGTACGGCGTTGCCTCGCCTTAGCTCAAAGAGAACGATTCTCTAAGGTGCTGAAGCACCAAGTGAATCGGTTCCGTACTATCTGTACTGTCTGCGGCTTCGTCGCCTTGTCCTGATTTAGTTAATCCACTATATTGAATAAGTTGGCAATCGGGCGGTAACGTTCTCCCTATTAAAAAAGGTCGTCTGAAAACGCTTTAGCGAGACTTGCTATCGGTTTTCAGACGACCTTTGTTTTGAAACGGTTGTCATCCGTTCGGGTTTGTGTTGAAGGTTTTGCAGACGGATTGCTTGGGGAAAAGGTGGTTAGTTGCTTAACACATCGTGTTTTTTAGTTAAGACATATTGATAGACTTCTTCTACCGCCGCTTCGTCATAGCTTTTGCCAAAACGCTTTTTGTAGCCCAAGTCATAGAGTTTGACGTGGTGTTCTTCTGAAATCTCGACGCCTACGTTTTCCAAACACGACTTGGCGCAATGCAGATGGCAGCCGTCGATGACCAGCATCGGCCTGCCGGACTGCGCTTTGCGTACCAAAGGTGCGACTTTGCCTCCCACGCCGGAAATGCACGACATTTCAAATTCGCCGGCGTGATCGAGTGCTACGGCGGTATTGTTGGCAAGTTGCGCTACGTCAGAACATCCGGAACAGGAATAAATCAACGGAAGTTCGCTGCGGTTGGGCATTTTCCATCTCCTCTTTAGACTGTTTCATTTTGTATGTGTATTTTATAGTGGATTAACTTTAAACCAGTACAGCGTTGCCTCGCCTTGCCGTACTATCTGTACTGTCCGCGGCTTCGTCGCCCTGTCCTGATTTAAATTTAATCCACTATAATCCATCAATAATCGGTAAAGCACGCTTAGATTGAAGCAGGCCTGACAAAAGTGGTCGGATTTTCTGCCATGCCGGGTTGGATTCGGGATGCCTGAAGGTCGTCTGAAAATATTTTAGCAAAACTTGCTGTCGGTTTTCAGACGACCTTTTCTTTGGGGATTGGGCTATGCTTTGTCCTCTTCGTTTTCCACTGCTTTGGGCGGAACGGGCGCGAACCAGCCGACCAAGAGCAGCAGCACACCGACGATGATGAAGGAGGCGATGCGGGCGATGCCGCCGCTGTTGGAAAGCTCGATGAGGAAGAGCTTGACGACGACGATGGCCATCAGCGCTGCGCCAGTTATCCAGAAGGGGCGCAGTTTGCGGCGGTTGCCGTACACCATCAGGATGATGGCGGTCACTGCCCACACGACGGAGAGGCTGGCTTGCAGACCGAAGGATTGGAGCATGATGTCGAGGCGCCAAGTGATGCCGTCGTAGAAGTGCCACAGCCGCATCACCCCCGCGCTGATGACCATGAATGCGAGGGCGGCGACGCCGGGCGCGTTCACGCGGCGGTATTCTGCAGGCAGGGCTTCGGGCAGGGACTTCAGGGCGAACCACAGCATTCCGGCGCAGGCGAGCTCCAGCGGGTTAAGCAGCGGGACATACGGCAACGGCGCGGGTTGGAACGGCGTGGAGAAGTTCGTCCATATCATCCAACTTGCGGCGGTAAGGGCGGCTATCGGCAGGGCGAAATGCTGATAGGCAGCTTGATGTCGTCTGAAAAAGCCGCGCTGCCGCTGCGTATGGAGGACGACCCACATGATCAGCGGTACGGCAAGCCACGAGAGCTGCGACCAAACGCCGTCGAGACGATCGCCGACATACATTCCTGCCCAAAGCGACCAAAGGATGCCGAGCATGATGATGTTGAGTTTGTGCAAGTCGATAGGCGCATGGATTTGGCGGTTGTTCAGAATGACGAAGTTCAACACGGTAGCGGCGGCAAGCGGCAGGGCTGCGGCGGCCATCCATAGGTGTTCGAGGTGATAGCCGATGAAGTGCAGCGCAAACAAAGGCATGAATGCCAAGGTCGTCTGAAAAAGCTCTTTCCAGTTCAAACGGTTGGCAAGCAGCAGCAAGGTGGTGAATATCGGCAATGCCCAAAGCTCGATAAACAGGGTTTCTTCGCCCGTCCATTGGGTATAGGTGGCGAAGCCGCCCAACATCAGGGCGATAACGAGGATAGCCCAGCCCGCAATCTGCGAGAACGGGAGGGGTTGGTCTTGTGTGTCTTGGTTTTCTGATGCTTCGGTTTGGACGCGCGAATATTGCAACGCGTAGGCTGCGGCAAACAGCAGCGACGCGGCGGCGAAAAGATGCCAATGTGTCAGGAAGCCGTTGGGTTCATCATTAATCGAGGCTTGGAAGATCAAAATAAAGATTGCATTGCCCAAGGCGAATGTGCTGAACACGTCCAACTTGCCTTTGCCTCGGCAGAACGCCCAAGCCGCCACCAAAGCAGAGAAAACGATGATGCTGCCGCGTTCCGCGAAAAACAGTAAAGGCAGGAGGGATGTGTAGAGCAGGGCGGCGCAGAGGGTTGCGTTTTGAAGCGTCTGTTCCCAGTGTGCCGAGCCTTTACGGCGGTAGAGATGCCACTGTAAGTAAATTGCCGCGCCGCCGAACAGGGTCAGCAGGGTGGTGAACCATTGGCCTTGCAGGATGGTGTTTTCTCCCGGCTGATAACCGCTCAGTTGGGTCAGCGCCGCCAGCAGATACACGACGAGCGCACCCAGACGCATATGCGGACGCTGTTGGCGCAGTCCGAAGAAATACACGAGTGCGGATTCTACCGTCCACAGGATAACGGTGTTGCCGCGTTCAAAGTGAAGCGGAACG
The DNA here is from genome assembly GCA_963529965.1 of uncultured Neisseria sp. Lineage (GTDB taxonomy): Bacteria > Pseudomonadota > Gammaproteobacteria > Burkholderiales > Neisseriaceae > Neisseria. The sequence continues at coordinate 5,878 of CAUSDA010000088.1, read as the reverse complement.
GCGAGCGTGAGGAAAAGCAGCGACAGGGCAAAAAACGCCTGACGCAGGATATACAAACCCTGTTGCCGTTTCAGCATCAGCGCGGCAAGCCCGTAAACGGCGGCGAAGCCCAGCGCGGAGAATGCGTCCGCAGACGGCCAGTGTTCCACCATGCGGTATTGCAGTCCGAACGCCGCTGCCATCGTGCCGAACAATAAAGTATGGTCGAGGACGTGGACGCGCAGGCCGTGGGAGCAGATGCTGTTCCAAATTTCTTCCAGCGTCGCATTGTCGGCAACGGGCGCGAGCGTGTCTTCGCGGCTTTCTGTCAGCTTGCGGCGGGCGAACAGATAGGCGATGAAGGTGTAGAGCAGCCAGTGGTAAATCAGGAAAGGCTCGGTGGTGGCGAAATGCTGCGGCGTATAGCTTTGCATGCCCCACAACGCGGCGATGGAGAAGGTTCCGGCGAAACCCGTCAGGTTCAGCGGCCGCCATGCCTTAAACCAAGCAATCGCCGCTACGCCGGCATTGAGCAGGGAAAGGTAGGAAAACAGCACCAAATAATTGCCGCTGCCGTCCGATACCAGGATGGGCGCCGCCAGACCGCCGACCAAGGCAACCTGCGCCATAATCTGCGCGTTTTGCCTGATCGCCAGCAACGCCATTAATACGACCATCGCCACCATCAGCACGAACACGATTGGTGCGGGCAGCAGCGGATGCAGTTTCAACGCTGCTAAAGAGGTCAGATACATCACCGCCACGCCGAAGCCTTGCAACACCAAGCCGTATTCGCGTTTGCGGCTTTGCAGCTTCCAGCCGCCGATGACCGCCGCCAGACCCGCACCTGCCACGGTCAGGTAACGCATTTCCACCGGTACATAAATCCGCTCGGAGGCATAACGCAAGAGAAACGCCAAGCCGAGGAACAGCACCACGATACCGGTTTTCAGCAGCGGATTGCCGCGCAGGAACCAAGCAACAATGGGATTTTCGGAGAATTTGAAATCGAAACCTTCTTCTTTATGGATAACGGTTTCACGAGATTCGGTGTCGATGTTTTCTGAGGTATTTTCAGACGACATCGGCGCTTCGTTTTCAGACGACGTTTGCAGGACAGGCGCGTCTTGTTTGCGTTCGTCTTCTTGAATAGCGGAAACTTGGGCAGGCGTTTCAACGCTGTCTGCGTACAGAGCAGGTTCGGGCTGCACGGAAGGTTCGGCGGAAACAGGGGGAACAGGTGTAGAAAAAGAGGGAGCGGCAACCGGCTCAATGTGCGGCTCGACAGGCGCATTGTCCGCAGTTGCGACAGGTTCAACCTTCTCATGAAGCGGCGCAGGGGTCGTCTGAATATCGTCGGCATGTTCGGACAAAACAGCGCGCAGTTTCCTAGCCTGCCCGACTTCTGCTTTATCATGAACGGTTTCTTGTTCCAAAGCCGTCAAACGCAGCTTCAGCAACTCGATTTCTTTTTCCAGATTTTGCAGTTTCGCATCATGTTCTTCTTGACGTGGTTTGCCGAGTTCCCGCGCAAACAACCATAAAATAGAGCCGAAAATGACGCCGACGGTCATTTCGTCAAGAAAATAGCCAATGAGGATGGGGATGAGTAGGCAGAAATACTGCATAAAACACCTGTCCGATAACGGTAAAAATATGCCAATTGTAGCATTCTTGTCATGAGAAGGATGTATAGAAGGCGTAACGGTAGGAAAAGCTGTTGTACGGTAAGCAACATTGTATTTGCAGAATTAATTCACGGCACAAGGTCGTCTGAAAAGCGAAATTGGATTTCAGACGACCTAGTCGATGGGTTTCGTCCTGCTGTTTATCATGAATATAGGCTTTATATCGTGGAACCAGGCGCAAGTACTGTGAACTTGCCATGCTTGATACGGACTATTTATTATAGGTGTTAGCTTTGATAGGGTATGGTTTGTCTAGCCAACAAGTCTCAAGGCTTTTTTGATACCCATATTTTTCGAAAGAAAATCTAATGCCTCATTAACCCAACCATGCTTTGGGTTTCCCGCCAATTTTGTCTCCTCTCTTCGTGGGAGAGGAGATTGAGGATGCTGAAACCCAACCGTTTTTAGAGTTTTCAACTAATTTTGTCCCCTCTCCCCGTGGGAGAGGGTTAGGGAGAGGGCAGTAAGCCGCAGGCTTACATTCAGGTTTCTAGGTTTCGCAAAAAATCTTCTGAAAGGTCGTCTGAAAGGTTGCCCCGTCAAGAGGCGGCGCACGCTGAAAACGAGCGAAGCAAATTTCGCCAAAACGGAACGCTAAAACCTTTTCAAAAAGGAAAATACGATGAAATTCAATCAAATCCATTTATTGTGTATTGCCGCAGCCTTGGCGCTTGCAGGCTGTAAAAACACAGAAGTTCCGTTAAACAGTCAGGTTCAATTACCCCAGGCGTTTACGCAGGATGCGGCGGCAAAGGGCGATGCGGACATCGGGGCGTGGTGGCAGCAGTGGAACGATCCGGTGTTAAGTGGATTAATCGCTCAAGGTTTGGCGCAGGGGCATGATGTGAAAATCGCTGTCAGCCGTCTGAACGAAGCCCGTGCCGTGGCGGGGGCGGCGCGTGCCGATTTGGGGCCGACCGTCGGACTGAGCGGCAAGGCGGGGGCGAATGACAGCAAAATGGATAACCCGCTCGACAGCAATGCCAGGGCGTTGCTCTCGCGTTATCCGCAGGCCTCGTCTTTAAACGACGACACTATCGATTCTCAAGGCACCAGCCTGTACGGCGGATTGACTGCTTCGTGGGAGCCGGATATTTTCGGCAAGAAACGCAGCGATGCCGATGCCGCCCGTTATGCCGCACTCGGGCAGCAGGAGCTGGCGTATGGCGCGCAAATGCTGGTGGCGGGCGATATTGCCGACAATTATTTCAAAGCGCGTGCGGCGCAAGGCCGTCTGAAAACCGCCGACCAAACCGTTGCCACCTTGCGGCGTATGGTGCGCTACATCGAAGGACGTTTTAAGGCGGGACATGTCAGCGGGTATGAAGTGAACGAGGCGAAAGTGCAACTGACCGCAGCGGAAGCCAAACGCGCCACGATAGCGGCGGAATACGCCGCTTATGTGCGCAGTATCGCCGTTTTGACCGGTAACGTGCCGCAGACGTTTACGCTGCCCGAATCGTCTGTCGATGCGTTGGCGCGCCAACCCTCCGCACCAAGCGGGCAGACGCCGCAAGGCTTGCTGGAACGCCGCCCCGACCTGCGCGCGCAGGCGGCGCAAGTCAATGCCTATGCCGCCAAATTTGCCAGTGCCAAAGCCGATTTGCTGCCGCGCTTCACCATCAGCTTTATGGGGCAGGGCGGACGCATCGGTGTGGATGGCGACCGTTCGCTGACCGGCTGGGCAAGTTTGTTGTCGGTGGGCATACAGACGCCGCTGTTCACCAACGGCCGCATCAAAGCCAATATCAAAGCCGCCGACGCGCGCCTTCAGACGGCATTGCTGGAATACGACAAACGGCTCCTGACCGCGCTGGGCGAAGTCGACAGCGCGTATCAAGGCGTGGAATCGCTAAGCCGTCAAACCGAACTGCTGCAAACCGCCCATAATCAGGCAGCACGCCATGCTGCCGATACGGAAAAAATGTTCCGCAACGGCTACAAAACGCTGGATGTTGTCCTCAAAGCCCATATCGCCGAAGGCCAAATGCAGGAAAACCTGATTGCGGCGCGGCTGGCAAGAGCGCAGATGCTGGTGTCGCTGTATAAGGCATTGGGCGGCGGTTGGTCGAAATATAGTGGATTAACTTTAAACCAGTACGGCGTTGCCTCGCCTTGCCGTACTATCTGTACTGTCTTCGGCTTCGTCGCCTTGTCCTGATTTAAATTTAATCCACTATAAAAAAGCAAAAAAGGTCGTCTAAAAAATTTCAGACGACCTGGGTTTATTAGAAGGATGGAAAATTCCTGATATCGGTATAAATAAGGTTGCCAATTAAAAAGGTTAGTGGGTATCAGACCAAATTTGTGTGTGAGGAAGTGGTGATGAATCGATGCGGACCGTATTTAGTTAGTGATATAAGGGAGTTTTAGAAATGAATGAGAAAAGCAGGCTGTCAGCCCCATTTTTGCCAAATCAATATCTGGAAAGATTGGGTTAGGGTTTTCAATGATGAAGTTTTATTATTTGACTATCAGTCACAACATCCCATGCGGGATTGGGTTTTACAATAATTATCTACTGCCAGAGGAGTTGCTCCCCTCCTTCCAACTGAACGATTTTAAAGTGGAATATGGTTCTCTTCCTTGGTATGCGGGAATAAATCGAAAACGTAAAAAAATTATACTTCCTGACAACCTTGTTTTAATCTCTAATTTAAGGGAATATGACTACCCTGTACGTAGCTTATCTGAATACACTTATATCATTACCCAAGAATTTATGCGCTGTTTAGAGGGAATGAAGACAAATATTTTACAAATAAAACCTGTAAAATATATGAATGGGAAAACAAAAAATATCATATCAAATCGTGTTTATTATGCGATGACAACAGATAAGTTAGAACTGGAAGAAGTTGTAAATCTTAAAGAATGTGAATATGAGCAGGTTTATGGAGTTGATGAATTACTCAAAATGAGCATTTTGGATAATTGTGATTACGATTTATTTGATATTAAACATGAGACTAAATGTTCTTTGATTGTTTCGGAAAAATTTCGACAAAAGGCTAATGATTTGAAGTTGGAGTATCTGGAATTTCTGCCCGTTGAGTTGACAAGGTTGATCACATCCAAGGAATGGATGGCTACGGAGATAAATTCTTTGCCTAGATATACCCCTGTTTAATAAATTTTATATGTATTGTTTGGTACTCAAAAAAGGTTGTGAAAAGGTCGTCTGAAAACAAATTTTGGGGTTTCAGACGACCTTTTGTGCAATTAATAGCGATTGTAGAAAACAACTTGATCAACGGGAAAATGAATTGGAATTGAAGAAGCCAAAGTAGGATTGGTAAACAAAAAAGCCTGAACATTATATTCAGGCTTTTGAAATTTGGCTCCCCGACCTGGGCTCGAACCAGGGACCTGCGGATTAACAGTCCGTCGCTCTACCGACTGAGCTATCGGGGAATGGGGTGCATTATATCGTCTGAAAAAAAAGTGTCAATATTATTTTTCAGATGGAGCGTAGTAATATTACAAATAGTTGAATGTTAAAAGTATTTATTTTGTGAATAGTTGTGTTTGAAACCAATAGGGCGCAAATGGCAACAGGCGTGGTTGGCATGTCGGGATGCTATTTTGTCTAATATTTGGCGTTGACAAGTTTGCCGTTGCGGAACTCTTGGTGTTGCATTACTGCGCCGTTATAGGCGTATGTGGTGAGTGAACCATTGCTTGGAGTAGCGCGGAATTGCATCAGTTGGCTGCGGCTTAAGGTATAGGGGTCTGTCCGCTTCCGACTGTTGTCGCTGTAAAAATCTTGTACGGTATATTGATCGCCTCGTTTGTTTTTCAGTTGACGGTAGTAACCGCCCTTGACGGCGCTGTTGCTGGGATTGCCGTGTGTATCGAAATAAGTCACGATTTGTTCGTCAATAATATTGATGCCGCCTGTATTGTTTGGGGCGGTTTTATTTTTGTCTAAGGTAATCGGGATGTTGACGGAAGTGCCGAGTCCGACATGGTGTCCGATACCGGTTCCTATGCCTAAACCGATGGACATGCCGGGCGTACCGGCGGTGCAGGCGCAGAGTGTGGAAGAGAGAAGGATGAGGGGGATTGAGGGTTTCATGGCATTTCCTCGCTATGAGTATGAACCTGATTGCAGACGGTAACGGAAAGGCGTGGTTTTGTATCGGATGGACAATGACATAGTGGATTAAATTTAAATCAGGACAAGGCGACGAAGCCGCAGACAGTACAGA
>CAUSDA010000087.1:0-11088 GCA_963529965.1 uncultured Neisseria sp. | reverse complement strand
TCTCTTTGAGCTAAGGCGAGGCAACGCCGTACCGGTTTAAAGTTAATCCACTATAGAAAAACCTTTTTCAGACGACCTTTTGTCAAACCTCGTCTGAAACGCCCCTAAAAAGGAATCCCATGAAACCGATTATCCGCACCGCCCTGACCGCCGCCATCATCCTGCCCCTCGCCTCCTGCGGCCTTTTTTCCGGCAAACATCACCCGAAGACCAAAACCCACACCACCGTCCGAACAGTCCAACCCGTCCGCATCAGCAACATCGACCGCACTCAAGGCTCGCAAGAACTTATGCTGCACAGCATGGGGCTAATCGGCACGCCTTACAGATGGGGCGGCAGCAGTACTGCCACCGGCTTCGATTGCAGCGGCATGATTCAATTCGTCTATAAAAACGCCCTCGATGTCAGTCTCCCGCGAACCGCCCGCGACATGGCGGCAGCCAGCCGCAAAATCCCCGACAACCAATTAAAAGCCGGCGACCTTGTCTTTTTCAACACCGGCGGTTCATCCCAATATTCCCATGTCGGCCTCTACATCGGCAACGGCGAATTTATCCACGCCCCAAGCAGCGGTAAAACCATCAAAACCGAAAAACTCTCCAGTCCGTATTACGCCAAACATTATCTCGGCGCGCATACTTTCTTTACGGAATAAGGCATACAGCGGGATTCTTCATCTATCAGCACAAGACAAAAACGAACCAAAGCCGTTAACGTAATATCAATTCCAATGCAACAAATCAAAAAGGTCGTCTGAAAACCTGTCTTTCAAGTTTTCAGACGACCTTTGCATCCACTCCATTCAAACACCGCCGTCAGCGACGCTTCAACAAAACCGCTCTTTCCTTACCCAAGCAGCCTCATCAAAAACAGCCGCTCCGTTGTACAGGCGAAATAGCGGAATAATCAGCGCGTCTTCTGTCAGCGTGTGTTTCAATTGCTCAAATCAAACATTTAAGCCTGCAAAGAAGCGCGATTTTCCAGAACTTGGTCAATCAAACCGTATTCTTTGGCTTCTTCGGCAGACATGAAGTTGTCGCGGTCGGTGTCGCGTTCCAAATCTGCCAAGTCGCGTCCGCAGTGTTTCGCCATCAGGCGGTTGAGTTTCTCTTTGATTTTCAACAGCTCGCGGGCATGGATTTCAATGTCGGATGCCTGACCGCCCAAACCGCCGCTGATTAAAGGCTGGTGAATCATGATACGGCTGTTGGGTAGGGCGAAACGTTTGCCTTTTTCGCCTGCCGACAGCAGGAATGCGCCCATACTTGCCGCTTGCCCCAAGCATAAAGTGGAGACATTGGGCTTGATGAAATTCATGGTATCGTAAATCGACATGCCTGCCGTTACCGAGCCACCGGGGGAATTGATATAGAAGAAAATATCTTTGTCCGGATTTTCACTCTCCAAAAACAACAGCTGGGCAACCACCAAATTGGCGGATTCGTCCGTTACCGGGCCGACCAAAAATACGATGCGCTCTTTCAAAAGGCGCGAGTAAATATCAAATGCACGCTCGCCGCGGCCGCTTTGTTCGATAACGGTAGGAACGAGGTAATTATTGAAATCGAAGGACATTTTTGTCTCCTGTCAATGTTGCGAAAGCACCAAAGGGATGCTTTGGTGCTTTCAAGTTGCCTGTTTCAGACGACCTTTTGAAGATGATTAGGCTTGTGCGCCCATCACTTCGTCAAAAGACAAAGCTTTTTCGGTTACTTTGGCTTTGCCCAAAACGAAATCAACGACGTTGCTTTCTACTGCCAAAGAAGTCGGACCTTGCAGGCGGGAAGGCTCTGCGTAGTACCAGTCGATCACTTCTTGAGGATCTTCGTAGCTTTCTGCGAAGTTGGCAACAACGGCTTTGATTTGCTCTTCAGTCGGTTCCAGTTTGTTTTCTTCAACCAGTTTGGCCAAAATCAGACCCAAAGATACGCGGCGTTCGGCTTGCTCTTTGAACATGTCCAAAGGCAGATCCAAGTTGGCAGCGTCAGCCATGCCTTGATTGACGAAGTTTTGTTTCATTTCGTTTGCCAAACGGGCGGCTTCTTCATTTACCAAAGCAACGGGCGCTTTCAGCTCTACGGCTTTGAGCAGCGCGTTCATTACAGATTCTTTGGTTTGTTCGTTTACGCGGCGCTCAACTTCGCGGCCTACGTTTTTCTTCACTTCTTCGCGCATTTTGGCAACGTCGCCGTCGGCGATACCCAACGCTTTGGCGAAGTCGGCGTCAACTTCGGGCAGGGTGGGTTCGGATACGTTGTTCAATGTGATGGTGAAGACGGCGGATTTACCGGCAACGTCTTTACCGTGGTAGTCTTCAGGGAAGTTGACGGTAACGTCTTTGCTTTCGCCTGCCTTCATGCCGACTACGCCGGCTTCAAATTCAGGCAACATTTGACCTGCGCCCAATACGAAGGCGTAGTTTTTGGATGCGCCGCCGGCGAAAGGTTCGCCGTCGATTTTGCCTTCGAAGTCGATGATGACGCGGTCGCCGTTTTGGGCTTCGCGCTCAACATGGTTGAAGCGAGTGCGTTGTTTGCGCAGGATTTCTACGGTTTGATCCACTTCGGCATCGCCGACGGAAGCGGTTACTTTTTCGACTTCTTGTGCAGACAAATCGCCGATAACGACTTCAGGGAACACTTCGAAAATCGCAGCGATTTTCAGGGATTCTTTATCGTCTTGTTCTTCAACGCCTTCGAAACGCGGATAGCCGGCAACTTTCAATTCTTGAGCAACGGCAACATCGTAGAAGCGGCGTTGGACCATTTCATTGATGACATCATTTTGAGCGCTTGCACCGTACATTTGGGCAATCATTTTTAAAGGTGCTTTACCCGGACGGAAACCGTCGATTTTTGCACGGCGTTGGGTTTGTTTCAGTTTTTTATCGGTTTCTGCGTTGATTTCGGACCAAGGCAGAGACAATACTACTTTGCGTTCCAGATTTTCTAAAGTTTCAACAGTTACGCTCATCGTAAGACCTTAATTTGTTGTGTTAAATAAAAAATGGGAATCCTTTTGCCAATGATGACTGCAAAAGCGGCTCCGACCCATCGGGGGCTTTATCGTCCGTTGCTTGCAAAAGGCAGGAAAATTAGCTGGCTAGTATATCACAATGTTTGATTGACTGGATAATATAGTGGATTAACTTTAAACCAGCACGGCGTTGCCTCGCCTTGTCCTGATTTAAAGTTAATCCACTATATCGTCGATAGACGGGCCGATTTTGCCCCGATAAAATAAGGTATTGAATCCGACATCATAAAAGGTCGTCTGAAAACAGGTATAACCGGTTTTCAGACGACCTGTGACTTTTCTCGGGATTACAACTGGTCTTTTTGCGCCAGAATCCTGCGGCTGCCGTTGATGTCTGCGGGTGAAACGACACCGGCGTTTTCGAGCGCTTCCATCAGGTTGGCGGCGCGGTTGTAGCCGATGCGCAACTGGCGTTGCAGGGAGGAGATGGAGGTTTTTTTGCTTTCCAAAATGTAGGCGACGGCTTGGTCGAACAGTTCGTCGCTGCCTGCATTCGGATTGACGATGTTGGTGGTTTCCAGCGCGGCTTCACCGCTGAGCAGACCTTCTATATAGTCGGCAGGGGCTTGCGATTTGACGTAGTTGACGACTTGATGCACCTCGTCGTCTGAAACAAACGCGCCTTGCAGGCGGGTCGGCTCGGCGCTGCCCGGTTGCAGGAACAGGGAGTCGCCGTATTTCAGCAATTCGTCTGCGCCCATTTGGTCGAGGATGGTGCGGCTGTCGATTTTGCTTTGCACGGTAAACGCCATACGCGTCGGGATGTTCGCTTTAATCAAGCCGGTGACGACATCGACGCTCGGGCGTTGGGTCGCGACAATCATATGGATACCGGCGGCACGCGCTTTTTGGGCGAGGCGGGCGATTTGTTGCTCGACGGCTTTGCGTTCGGTCATCATCAGGTCTGCCAACTCATCGATAACGACCACAATCATCGGCAGTTTTTCCAGCGGCTCGGGGTCGTCCGGATTCAGACTGAACGGGTTGGGCATGGGTTTGCCCGATGCTTTGGCGGCTTCGACTTTTTGGTTGAAGCCTTCCAAGTTGCGCACGCCGGCGTGGGAAAGCAGGCGGTAGCGTTTTTCCATTTCGGCGACACACCAGTTCAACGCCTGCCCTGCTTCGCGCATATCGGTAACGACCGGGCAGAGCAAGTGCGGAATGCCGTCGTAAATGCTCAATTCGAGCATTTTCGGGTCAATCATGATGAAGCGGACTTCGTCGGGCGTGGCTTTGAAAAGCATGGACATAATCATGCCGTTCACGCCGACGGATTTGCCCGAACCGGTCATACCGGCGACCAAAAGGTGCGGCATTTTTGCCAAATCGCCGACGACGGGCGTACCGGAAATGTCTTTGCCCAGCGCGACGGTCAGCTTGGATTTGGCTTCGGTAAACACGGGTGAAGAGAGAATTTCGCTCAACATCACGTCTTGGCGTTTTTCGTTGGGCAACTCGATACCCATCGTGTTTTTGCCCGCGATGGTTTCCACGATGCGCACGGATTGCAGCGACATAGATCGCGCCAAATCTTTAGACAAAGCAACGATTTGGCTGCCTTTTATACCTTGCGCGGGTTCGATTTCATAACGCGTAATCACAGGGCCGGAAGTGGCGGACACGACTTGCACGCCGATGCCGAACTCTGCCAGCTTGGATTCAATCAATTCGGCAGTGCGCTCCAATTCGGCGGGATTGATGCTGACGGGTTCACCGTTGGGCAGGCGCAGCAGGTTCATGCTGGGTTTGTGATATTCGCCTGTCTGTTGCGGCTCGTTGTCTTCAAATAAAGAAGCCTGAATTTTGGGTGGCGGCGCGACGGAGACCGCGACGGATTTGCGGTTGCTGGTGCTGCCTGCAAGCGGAGCAACGGGCGTGGCGGTGATGTTTTTGGCTTCTTTCACCATGCGGCGTGTATTTTCCGTTTCCAAGGCTTCGGCGGTCGAGCCGTCGTCCTTGCGTCTGCCCAATGTCTTTTTCAGACGACCCCAAATGCCTGAAAACAGGCTTTCGGTATTGCGTCCTGTTTTTGCCATGACTTCCAGCCAAGACACTTGAGCCAGCAAGGAAACGGAGAGCAGCAGCATGACGCACATAATCAGCAGGCTGCCGGATTTGCCCAGCAGCCAAGCCAAGCCCGAACCAGCCAAAGCGCCGACCAAACCGCCCGCACCGACAGGCAGAGTTTCGTCCAAAGTATTTTGAAGGGTGAAATATTCGAGAATCGGGCTGCATACCAAAAGCAGGAACAAAGCCAGCGCGGCAACGCCGTAGTTGTACGATTTGTAGTTCTCACGCTTTTGCAGCGGGCGGAAATTTTTATAGAGGAAAACGCACGAAGCGGCGATCCACCACCAAAATGACAGACCAAAAAGATAATAGCCGACATCGGAAACATACGCGCCAAACAGCCCGCCGAAATTGGCGATGTCATCCGATTTCGGCACGCTGCGCGACCATGCGGGGTCGGTCATTTTGAAGCTGGCGAGGGAAATGGCGATGAAGACCGTCACCATCAGCCCAAAGAGCCACAGCGCGTCGTTAATCAAATTGACGACATGCTCGGGGCGCGCTTTTTTTTCTTCATTTTTTTGCAGCGCTTTGGCAGCCTTCAAACGCTCGGAAACCTTGTTCGGCTCTGTCTGCGCCTTCGTTTGGCTTTGACGGCGCGTGCTCGGTTTGGCGTTTGTTTTGGCTTTAGTTTTTGATGCGGTTTTAGAGGATTTTGCGGTCATGGATGGATTTTTGATATTCGGTACAGGTCGTCTGAAAAGGGAAAACCGACGGGGAATCCATCCGTCGGGTGTAATGTGTGTTGGGTTCAAATTATACCGTATTTACCGTTTCTGATAAAACAAGGTCGTCTGAAAAAGGTTTTCAGACGACCTCTTGTTCAGCTTTCAGCCGTCAGTCTTTCAATGACTGCTCTGCGGCATTGCGGACTTTATCGGCAGCCGCTTCGATTTCGGATTGGACTACTTCGGCAGCAGCTTGCGCCGGAGCGGGCGTTTCCGCTTGCGCGGCGCTTGCGGTTTCAGTCGGCGCGGCAGCCTCAGGGGCTTGGAGCGGCAGGCGCGCCAAAACGGTGCGAACGCCGGTGACTTTGTCGCCGATGGCAACTTGTGCCTGCGCGTCAACCGGCAGATACATATCGACGCGCGAACCGAAGCGGATAAAGCCGTAGCGTTCGCCGCGGGTCAGTTTCTCGCCCACTTTGGTGTAACACAAAATACGGCGGGCAACTAAACCTGCGACTTGGACGAAGGTGATTTCGCGGCCTGACGCGGTAGTCGCCAGTACGGCGTTGCGTTCGTTTTCGGTACTGGCTTTGTCCAAATCGGCATTGAGGAATTTGCCTTTATTGTATTCGACGGCGGTCACGGTGCAGTCGGCAGGCGATTTTTGCGAGTGGACATTGAAGACGTTCATGAACACGCTGATTTTCAACGCTTCGGTATCACGGTAAGGATCGCGCGCGCGCTCGACGACGACGATGCGTCCGTCAACGGGGCTTAAAATCGCTTCGGGATCTTGCGGGATTTCGCGGGCAGGATCGCGGAAAAATTGCAGGGCAAATACGGTGAAAATCCAAAACGGCAGCGACCACCAGCCGCAGCAGGCAGACACCAGCAAACTCAATACCAAACCGCCGCCGATAAACGGCCAGCCCTCGCGGGCGATAATCGGGTGGGGGTACAGACGGTTCATAACTTTCCTTTTCTATTCAAATTGCCGCCATTATAGCGGAATATCCTAAAAAGTTCGTCTGAAGGCTGTTTCAGACGACCTTTTGTCTTTTTGTATTTGTATGTATTGTTATCCGGCGGTGTTACCGTTTTCCAAAACATCCAAAATGTTTTTCAGGTTGGCGGAATCGAGCTGGCCGGGGGCGGAGGCGGTGCCTGCCGTGCCGAATGTGATGGCGGAGCCGAAGGTCGAGCCTGCGATGCGGCTGACGAGTCCGAGCTTGCCCATGGAGATGGTAACAATCGGGCGGTTTGCAGTTTGACGGGCTTCCCAAGTGGCGTCCAAAAGCGTCAGGACATCGGCAGGGCTTTGGGGCATCACGGCGATTTTGCAGATGTCCGCGCCTGCCTCTTCCATTTTTTTCAGACGACCTGTGATGTCCGATTTGGCGGGCGTTTGATGAAAATCGTGGTTGCTCATCAGGACGGCGGTGTCGTTCGCTTTGGCGGCGGCAACTGCTTGGCGGACTTCGCTCTCGCCGGCGGAAAGTTCGATGTCGATGATGTCGATGATGCCTGAAGCGGCGGCTTTATCGAGCAACTCGAAATAATACGCTTTGCTGCAAGGGTATTCGCCGCCTTCCTCCGCGCGTCTGAAGGTGAACAGCAGCGGGGTTTCGGGAAAGGCGCGGCGCACGGCGGCGGCTTGGGTAAGCAGGTATTCGGGATTGTCTGCTTGGGCGAAATAGTCGGCTCTGAACTCGATAATATCGAAACAGGCGTGTTCGAGGTTTTTCAGGGCGGCGGATAAGGCTGCTTCGTCTCGGGCAACCAAGGGAACGGCGATTTTCGGCTGTCCACTGCCGAGCGTGAGATGGCGGATGGTCAGGGTTTTCATGGTTTTTCTGCTGTATTGGTGCGGTGGCTGTCGAGCAGCGGATCGGGGAACGGTGTCCAAACAACGCCGTTGATGCCGCTTTCGGTCAGGCGGCGGTTGAGCCAGCTGTTGCACGTATTGAAAAGATGGTAGCGTCCTTCTGCCTCGTAGAATGCGTCGTCAGCGCTGTAATGCGCGCCGGCGACGGGGATGGCTTTGCCCGCTTTCAACTTGAAATGGCGCATCAGGTTGGCACTCAGGCGGCGGTATTGTTCGCGGCTGACGGTGAATTTGACGGTATTTTCGCCTTCTCTCGGCGGCTCGCGGTAGTAGATGGCGTGAATCAGCGTGCTGTTGATTCCGCTTAACGCCTGTACTGCCGTAGAGGCGGTCAAATCCGACCACTGCGGCGTGTTCAAATAGAAATTGCGCTCGCCCCAGCCTATGCCGACGTAGCGGATGGGCGCATCGCCTTGCCCTGCGGGGCTGTCGGCAGGATTGATGATGCTGGTCCAATCAAAAAGGTCGTCTGAAAGCGGCATGACGATGTCGGCGTGTACGCCGTTGCTGTGTAAATAAAGTGTGACGTCGCCGTCGGAGGCGGTGCCGTCTTGTGGAATTTTACCGAGTATGTAGGCGGCGGCAAAGTAAAGGATGACGGCGATGATAAATGCCAACAGGGCTTTCAGGAGGATTTTGAATATTTTTTTCATTGACGTGACGGCGTCGTTAAAGATGCGGCATCATATCACGATAACGGCATGTTTTAGGCATTTCAGACGACCTTAACGCTTTAACTACAAAGGAGGTCGTCTGAAAATCAACAAAAAGATATTTTTAGTTTCCCATCAATCCGTTTTCGTAAAAAACCGCGCCCGATTGTTAACATTATATTTACACTACACCCGATTACAAATATACTCATTGCCATGCCGCACGGCTTTGTTTGCTTGAAATCCAAAGCCTGCGAACAACCCGCTGCGGGAAACAAGAAAAACCGATTCAGTGAAATCAATAAAAAAGCAATGTCAGGCGATGAGCCTATGCTTCAGCGGTTTTAGCGATTTCACGTTATGTTTCAGAGGAATACTCCATGGACTTACATGCAAAGGACAAAACCCAGCATCCTGAGAATGTCGAGCTGCTCAGTGCGCAAAAGCCGATTACCGACTTTAAAGGCCTGCTGACCACCATCATTTCCGCCGTCGTCTGTTTCGGCATTTACAGCATCCTGCCCTACAGCACCGATGCCAACAAAGGCATCGCGCTGTTGATTTTCGTTGCCGCGCTTTGGTTCACCGAAGCCGTCCACATCACGGTAACCGCATTGATGGTGCCGATTCTCGCCGTCGTACTCGGCTTCCCCGATATGGACATCAAAAAAGCGATGGCGGGCTTTGCCGATCCGACGATTTACATCTTCTTCGGCGGCTTCGCGCTTGCCACCGCCCTGCACATGCAGCGCCTCGACCGCAAAATCGCCGTCAACCTCTTGCGCCTGTCACGCGGCAATATGAAAGTCGCCGTGTTGATGCTGTTTGCCGTTACCGCCTTCCTGTCCATGTGGATCAGCAACACCGCCACTGCCGCCATGATGCTGCCTTTGGCAATGGGTATGATGAGCCACCTCGACCAAGAAAAAGAACGTAAAACCTACGTCTTCGTCCTGCTCGGCATCGCCTACTGCGCCAGTATCGGCGGTTTGGGTACCGTGGTCGGTTCGCCGCCGAACATGATTGCCGCCAAAGCTCTGAATCTGGACTTCGTCGGCTGGATGAAACTCGGTCTGCCGATGATGCTGTTGATTCTGCCCTTGATGCTGTTTTCCATGTACGTCATCCTCAAGCCCAATCTGAACGAGCGCGTCGAAGTCAAAGCCGAGTCTATCCCTTGGACGCTGCACCGCGTGATCGCGCTGTTGATTTTCTTGGTTGCTGCCGTTGCCTGGGTATTCAGTTCCAAAATCAAAGAAGCGTTCGGCATTTCCAACCCCGACACCGTCATTGCCCTGATTGCCGCCGTCGCCGTCGTCGTATTCGGCGTGGCGCAATGGAAAGAAGTCGCCCGCAATACCGACTGGGGTGTGTTGATGCTCTTCGGCGGCGGTATCAGCTTGAGCGCGCTGCTGCAATCTTCCGGCGCATCTGAAGCCTTGGGTCAGCAGGTGGCTACCACGTTCACCGCCGCGCATCCGCTGCTGGTGATTTTCGTGGTCGCCTCCTTCATCATCTTCCTGACCGAGTTCACCAGTAACACCGCCTCCGCCGCGCTGCTCGTGCCCATTTTCGCCAGCATCGCCACGCAAATGGGGCTGCCCGAACAAGTCTTGGTATTCGTCATCGGCATCGGCGCATCTTGCGCGTTCATGCTGCCGGTTGCCACGCCGCCCAACGCGATTGTGTTCGGTACGGGGTTAATCAAGCAACGCGAAATGATGAACGTCGGCTTGCTGCTGAACGTCCTCTGTATCGTATTGGTTGCGCTGTGGGCTTATTTCATCCTGATGTAAACCCGTAAAACCATAACCACAAGGTCGTCTGAAAGAATATTTTTCAGACGACCTTGAAGTTTTTCCGCCCAGCACCATTTGTAAAAAGATTCTTAACGAAAGGAAACCCATGATTATCCTGCACACCAACAAAGGCGACATCAAAATCGAACTCGACTTCGACAAAGCCCCCGTTACCGCTAAAAACTTCGAACAATACGTCAAAGACGGCTTCTACGACGGCGTAATCTTCCATCGCGTCATCAAAGGCTTCATGATTCAAGGCGGCGGCATGGACGAAAACATGAACGAAAAAGAAACGCGCGATCCGATTCAAAACGAAGCGTCCAACGGCCTGCCCAACGAGAAATACACCATCGCCATGGCGCGCACCTCCGACCCGCATTCCGCCAGCGCGCAATTCTTCATCAACACCGCCGACAACGCCTTCCTGAACTTCCGTTCCAAAGAGCTGTACGGCAAAACCGTCGTCCAAGACTGGGGCTACGCCGTATTCGGCAAAGTCGTCAACGGTTTTGATGTAGTCGATGCCATCGAAGGCGTCGCCACCAAACGCCACGGCTACCACGACGACGTACCGACCGAACCTGTCGTCATCACCAAAGCCGAAGTGGTATAAGATTGACACGTTACATCCCTTGATGCAAAAAGCAGCCTGAAACAGGCTGCTTTTTTATTGGGCAAATATTTGAACGCAATCCGCCGCTTGTTTTCAGACGACCTCTGATATCGAAACCGTCGCCTACGGATTCAACCCTGCTTTGCCCCATCTCAAAAGACGATTTATAGTGGATTATAGTGGATTAAAATAAAAATGAGACAAGGCGGCAACGCCCGCCGTGTACGGGTAGTACATAAGGGCGTTGGCAACGCCGTATCATTGCAATTTTCATCCACTATAAATTTAAATCAGGACAAGGCGATGAAACCGCAGACAGTACAGATAGTACGGAACCGATTCACTTGGTGCTTCAGCACC
>CAUSDA010000086.1:0-11184 GCA_963529965.1 uncultured Neisseria sp. | reverse complement strand
AATTCCGCTACGCGTGGGCAGCCTATTTTGGTCTGCTCAAAGTGAGTGCGCAAAGTCATCTGAAAGCGATGTGTTTAAACCTGTTGGAAGCGGCTAACAGGCTAAGTGTGCCTGTTGCCGCCTAAAAGGCGGCCCGGATGCCTGATTATGGGGTATCCGGGGAGGATTAAGGGGGCATTTGGGTAGAATCAGGAGTGATTGGGGGAGAAAACAGCCGAAAACCTGTTTTTGGGTTTCGGTTGTTGGAGGAAAAGAAATTTTGCAAAGGTCTCTGCCTTTTGCGTTGAAGTTTTCCAACCCCCGCCCGATACGTTTTTCGTTATAATCATCCCGATTCCTGTTTATATATATTTCAAAATGTTCAAACGCTTCCCTTTATTTTTCCTCTGTGCCGCACTGTTTTCGGGCTGCGCCACTCATCCCAAGCACACCCCCGCCGCCGTGGAAACCGCCGAAACGCTCGGTCTGCCCGCCAGCTCGCAGCCGCCGATTGCGCCGCAATGGTGGCGTGCGCTCAACGATGCCAAGCTCGACAGCCTGATTGACACCGCCCTCGCGCGTTCGCCCGATTTGGCGGCTGCATAGGCGCGCTTGCGGCAGGCGCAGGCGGGGGCGGATTTGGCGGATTCGCAGCGCGGCGTGAAGATTGGATTGGGGCTGAGCGGCGCACTGCTGCACCGCGACGGCGTAAACGAGCGCGAGAAGCCCGAACTCATCAGCGATTTGGAAAAGCGGCTGCTGGGCGACCACGGCACCAATATCACTTATGAATCGCTGCAACTGCAAGGGCAATGGTCGCCCGATGTGTTCGGCAAATACAAGCACCAGCTGGAAGCCGCACTGGGGCAGCAACGCGCCGTGGAATACGAAATCGCGCAGACGCGGCTGCTGCTGGCGCAGGGCGTGGCGACGTATTACCGCCAATGGCAGTTGCTGCTGGAAACGCGGCAGCGCGTGGCGCAGCGGGCGCAGTTGAATCGCGAACGCGAGCAGGTGGTGCGCGAGCTGATTCGCGCAGGACAACTTGCACCGAGCAAACTCTATGCCGTGCAACAGGGCAACAGCCGTTTTCAGGCTGCCTTGTCAGATTTGGACGGCAATATTGCCCAAGTGCGCCACGCGCTTGCCGCGCTGACAGGACAACCGGCGCAGGCGTTGGACACTTTCACGCCCAATCCCGCCACCACCACCCCCGCACCGCCCGTGTCGCAGCTCACCGCCGATTTGCTCGGCAAACGCCCCGATTTGGCGGCGCAGCGCGAGGCACTGACCGCCCGCCGCCATTTAGTTGCCAGCGCGAAAACCGAGTTTTATCCGAACATTACCATCAAGGCGCTGGCCGGCTTGTCCAATGTGGAAATCGGCAACCTGCCGCATTCGTCGTCGTTTCTCGCCGGACTGCTGCCGAGCGTGAGCCTGCCGATTTTTACTTCCGGCACGTTGCGGGCGAACCTGTCGCGCAAGGAAGCCGAGTTTGACGAGCAGGCGGCGCGTTACAACAAAAACGTTTACACCGCCCTGCGCGAGGCGGCCGACGCGCTGACGCAATACGAAACCGCTGCCGCAGCCGTGCGCGACCAAACCGAGATGACCGCGCTGGCCCGCAAAAACGCCGCCGCCGCGCAAAGCCGCTACCGCGCGGGGCTGGACAACAAGCTTGACTGGCTCGCCGCGCAGGACGAAACCCTGCAAAACGAAGCGCAACTGGCGCAGGCACAGGCGAAGCTATTTACCGCGTGGCTGGCGTTAAATACCGCCTTTGGCGGAGGTTTTGCGGCGGACAAATAAGGCAGCCTGAAAATCTGAAACCGTGTAGGTCAAATATAAGTATCCCATCCCAGTAATCTCTTCTTGGCTAAAATATCGCGCAAACCGCCCTACTCATACAGGATTTAATATGAACCAAACAACTGACTTTATCAAACAAGGCATTCAAGCCAACCTTATCCGTCTGACCGATGCCGACCGTATCGAATACGTCTTTGAACAACGTTCCCGCAATTTCAGTAATCCTGAAGAAAAAGTTCAAGCCGAAGCCTATTGCCGCCTGATCCTCCAATATGGCTATCCCCAAAAGCGTGTCCGCAATTTCGTGTCCGTAACCATGGGGTCGGAGAAAAAAGAAGCGGACATTGTGGTTTATCGTGATGACGAGTGCCTGATGCCGCATATTTTGGTGGAATGCAAAAAGGCCGAAGTCAGCGAAGCCGAATTTATCCAAGCAGTCGAACAAGCCTATTCCTACGCCTTTGCCTTGCCCAACAACGTCAAATATGTATGGGTAACATCTTCCATCAGAAACGAATATTTTTCCGTTGATAAAAACCGCAACAGCCGCTCCACCCTACCCGATATCCCGCCTTTCGGTGTAAACAAACTCGCCCCATACAAATACGTCAAAGGCGCAACACAAAACAGCGGCGCAGGCAAACAGCAGTTTTTCGATTTGCAGATTGTGGACGAAGCCGACCTTACCCGCCGTTTCAAACAAGCCCACAACGCCCTGTGGGCAGGCGGCCAGCTCAATCCTTCCGAGGCCTTTGACGAACTCGACAAACTCATCTTCTGCAAAATCTGGGACGAGCGCAAACCGCGCAAAAATGGCGAGCCCTATGATTTTCAAATCATCCTTACCGCAGATGAAGGTGCGGGCAGCGAAACACAGCAGCAGAAGAACCGTGCGCAGAATACACAAGAATTATTCAAGCGCGTTACCGGTCTTTATGAAGAGGGCCGTCTGAAAGATGCCGAAGTATTTAAAGACAATATCCGCCTCACGCCCGAGCGCGTGCGCACCATCGTCGGCTACCTGCAAGACGTAAACCTGAGCAAAACCGACCTTGATAGCAAAGGTCGCGCCTTTGAAACCTTTATGGATTCCTTCTTTCGCGGCAGCTTCGGACAATATTTCACCCCGCGCCGCATTGTGAAATTCATCGTGGATGTCCTGCCCATCAGCCACGACCATTTTGTGCTGGATACCAGTTGTGGCAGCGGCGGCTTTTTGCTGCACGCATTAGACAAAGTGCGCCGAGAAGCCGACGAATACTACAGCGAAGGCAGCGCTGATCACTTCCGCCACTGGCACGATTTTGCCGAAAAAAAACTTTACGGCATCGAAATCAATGAACAAATCAGCCGTGCCGCCAAAATGAACATGATTATTCATGATGACGGCCATACCAATATCATCACTGCCGACGGCTTGCTTAGCGACAAAGCTCTACAAAACCAAAGTAACAATTTAGGCTTCAAATACAACCACTTTGACTTCATCATCACCAATCCGCCCTTTGGCAGTACCGTCAAACAAAACGAGCAAGCCTATCTTGCCACCTATGGCTTCGGCGTGAGCGATGTGTCTTGGCTGGATACCAAAAACAGCGGCGTACAAAACCGTGAAAGCCAAAAAACCGAAATACTGTTTATCGAACAATGCCGCAACTTTCTCAAAGAAAACGGTTATCTCGCAATTGTGATTCCAGACGGCATTTTGACAAACAGCAGCCTGCAATACGTGCGCGATCAAATTGAAACCGACTTTCGCATTATTGCCGTGGTCAGCTTGCCGCAAACCGCCTTTACCGCCACCGGCGCAGGCGTAAAAAGCAGCGTTTTGTTTTTACGCAAATACCCCAAAGCCGAAAGCGAACGCATCCGCAACCTGAAACTAGACATTCAAAACACGCTCAAAAACCGCCACAACTACATTAGCCAACTCAAAAACTGGGACAGCGAGAAAAAAGAGGTTCTGAAAAAAGCCACAGGCATCGAATACAGCGGCACACTTGCCGACTTCAAAAAAACCGATGCCTACGCCGAATGGAAAGCCCAAATCAATAGCGGATACAGCGACAAAATCAACGAACTCAAAGAGCAGATGATCGAAGAATACCTGCAAGAAAAACGCCGCCAGCTCCCCGACTACCCGATTTTTATGGCAATCGCCGAACAAATTGGCTATGACGCAACGGGAAAAGATACACCTATTAACGAGCTGGACATCATCGCAGCAGAACTCGCCTGCTTTATCGAAGGGGTGAACAATGGCGAAATTTGATTTTAAAACCAAGCTGCCTTTTGGCGAGATGTTTTTAGTCAAGTCGTCTGAAATTGAGGGGCGGATTGATATTGACTTCTATCGTCCGAACTTGACAGAGATTGAGAAAAAAATTCTAGCGAAGAGTAAAAAGAGACTGAAAGATTTTGCTTTATCTATGGGTAGCGGGGCAACGCCAAGTACGACTAATCCCGAATTTTATTCAGATAAAAACGGAATACCGCTTTTACGAGTACAAAATCTAACGCTAAATTCCACCGTAAAACTGAACAATCTTAAATATATTACCGAAGATGTTCATGAAAACATGCTGAAGCGAAGCCAAGTAACAGATCAGGATTTGCTGGTGAAAATTACAGGCGTTGGGCGCATGGCAGTTGCAGCAGTACCGCCCAAAGAATTTAGTGGCAATGTTAATCAGCATATTGTGGTCGTTAGAACAGGTAGCCGAGAAAAAAGCCTATATCTTGCCAATTATTTGAATTTAGATGTAATTGAAAAACTCGCAAGCAGACGAGTAACAGGCGGAACACGTCCAGCGTTAGATTATCCAGCATTACGCTCAATTCCCATCATTGAAGATATTGATTTTTCTATTTTGGAAAATGCCAAAAAACAGGCGAACCAACTAAAACAGCAAGCCAAAACCCTACTAAACAGCATCAACAGCTACTTGCTGGGCGAGCTGGGCATTACCCTGCCCGAAACCGACAACAGCCTAAACAGCCGAATGTTTACCGTGCAGATGAGCGAAGTGGGCGTGGGAAGGTTAGACAGTTTTACTTATCAACCACGCTTCACAAAATTAGCAGAAACTTTAGAACAGTGTCGCTATGCTGTTGCTTCGTTAGCAAAAGTGGCAACCGATATTAAAAACGGTGTAGAAATTCGGAATTATGTAGAAGAGGGCTTCCGTTATCTGCGTGTAACTGACTTATCTGAACACGGATTAAATCATTCTTCTCCAAAATTTGTTGATGTTCACGGTGTGCCTGAAAAAATCAGACTAAACCCAAATTGCCTACTGATTGCACGTTCAGGAAGTCTAGGCTTGGTCAATGTTGTTACCGAAGACATCAAAGACGCAATTTTATCTTCACATATTTTCAAAGTAGAACTGGATACCACGCAGATTTACCCTGAATATCTGGAAGCATTTGCACGTTGCCCTATTGGACAAGAACAGTTTAAGCAGTTGAATAACGGTGGCGTTATTCCCGAAATTAACCAATCTGCCCTTAAAACGTTTAAGGTAGCTTTGCCCGACAAGTCAACACAACAAAAAATCATCGCCCATATCCGAGCCATCAAAGCCCAAGCCGCCACCCTGCAAGCCGAGGCCGAACAGCTTTTAAGCCAAGCCAAAGCCGAGATTGAACAGATGATTTTGGGAGGCGCACAATGATGACGCTCACAGGTATTTTAGAACGCTCGTTAGGCGGCTTCACCTGCCTGCGGGGCTTTGCCAGCATTAAAGAATTGGCAAAACATTCCCGTGCGGAATTTTCATATCAACGGGAATTAAACGAACAGCACATTGAGGAAATTAAGCATTATTTTGGACAAAGGGAATATCTGTTTTTCCCCGAAATCATTCTCGGACACAGATTAGCCAGCGATGCGCCGATTGCTTTGGCACAAGATGAATCCCAATTACTCAATATTGGGGAGAAGAAAAATTATCCGATTGATATTGCACTCACTGAAGCGAAATCCCGCAAAGGCGCATTTAAAAATCTAAAACTGGCTTCGTTTACCATTGAAAAGGAAAGCCTGCTACTCAGAATCGACGGCAACCACCGCTTGAGTGCCATAGATCAGTCTGACGAACGGGATTATCAAGTGCCGTTTTGCCTGATTTTATTTTCAGACAGCGACGTGGATAACAAATAGCAAAGCGTGATTTTTCATTACATCAACTCACGCGGGGTACCTTTAACACTCGAAGAAAACTTACTGGCCATTTTTCAAAAAAACAGGTTTTCCAATGACGAGATACAGCGTCATTTCGGTAAAAGTTTCCTGTTTGCCAAAGATTTGTTTGAATCTGTTGATGAGGAACATATTCCGCATATCGCAGAATTTTGCAAAAAAGAAAAATGCCGTTGCAGTTTGCTCAAAAATATTACCGAACTATTGAACGAGCATTTAGGGGAAAATTGCAGCGCCGCTACAATTAAGTCAAAAATCCACAAAGTAGAAGATATCATCGCAAACAGCGAAGACATCAAAAATCATCTTTCGGTTAGTCTGCTGACAGTTATGTGCATCTTTGCCGTAAAAGACAACGGAAAATGGTTTACCGCATTTATCAACTGGATAAAAGGCAACCGCTTGTATCAACTTCAAAATATCAATCCGCAAAGTATGATTGATCTGTTTGAGCAGATTTACAGCAACGAGATCAAAATTTTCGTGGCAATGCCGTATTACGATGACAGCACAGTTGATGACTATAATGCCAGTATTGAGGAGACTTGCACTGAGTTATCCGCTCAACACGGATTAAATGTCCAATTATTCCCCATTATGCGGGTAAATGCCCCAACTGGCGACTTGATACAGGATATTTTCCAAAAAATAGACCGCTGCTCGATTTTTATCGCCGACATCACCACCAATAACGCCAATGTGCTATACGAATTTGGATACGCAAAAGGCAAGGGAAAAGACTATATTTTGCTGTTAAATAAGGATAAAAACCCAACTCCCCCGAAATCGGATTACCACAACGAACTGCGACACGAGTTTCAAGGCTATCAAAACCTCAAAGCCGTTTTGAAAACGCAAATCGAAGCCGTGTTAAAAGAACGGCGGTATTTTTAATCTGCATGCTGAGGTAGCCTGAAAATCTAAAACTTTGTCCCGTCCACCCCACCAAAGGAAACCCCATGCCCCTGCAATCCGGCGGCTACACCTTCAAGCCGCATGAAATGCCCTTTATGCCGGGTTCGCCCGCCTCGCCCGAGCATCCGAAAAAGCGGCGGCTCGCGTATCTTGCCATCGGTTTATTACTCGCGCTGTCGTCGGGCTTCCAAAACGGGCTGCTCACCGCCTCGCTGCCGCAGCTGCGCGGCGATTTGTCGCTCGATTTGCAGCAGGGCGGCTGGATTCAGGCGGCGTATTTCATGGCTTACGCCTGTATGAGTGTCCTCTTTTTCAAAGTCCGCAAGGCGTATGGCCTGCAACGCTTCGTCCGCATCACCCTGTTCGCCCAGCTTGCCGCCAGCCTGCTGCAACTGGTTTATCACCATTACGAAGTGGAACTCATCGCGTGTGTTGCCGCCGCCGTCGCCGCCAGCGGCCTGCTGGTGCTGTCGATTTACTACATGATGCAGGGCTTTACCGGCACGAAAAAGCTGGTCGGGCTGGTGTTCGGGCTGGGGCTGATGCAGGTCGGCACGCCGCTGGCGCAGAGCCTCGTGCCGCTGCTGTATGGCGACGGCGACCTCAACGGCGTGTTCGCCTTTCAGGCTACCCTCGCGCTCGCCTGCACCGCCTGCCTGTTCGCCCTGCCGCTGCCGCCCGGCATCACCGTGCGCAAATCGTTCACGCTGACCGACGCGCTCAGCTTTACCCTGTTCGCCTCCGGCATCGCGCTGTTGTGCGCCTTTCTCGTGCAGGGGCGCACGGTGTGGTGGACGACGCAGTGGCTCGGCTGGCTGCTCGCGGGCGGAGTGGGGCTGACGGGGCTGGCGTTGTACATCGAATCGACGCGGCACAAGCCGATGCTGGACTGGCACTGGATGACCGTGCCGCAAATCCTCATCTTCGCCGTGATGGGCGCGATGGCGCGGCTCTTGACCTCGGAGCAGACCGTCGGCGCGGCGGGGCTGATGGGCGCGGTGGGCATGGGCAGCGCGCAGATGAGCACGTTTTACCTGATTGTTGCGGGCGGAATGCTGGCGGGTGTGGTCGGCAGCCTGATTTTGCTGGATATCAACGACATCCGCCGCCCCGTGATGGTTGCGCTCGCCTGTTTCGCCCTCGGTGCGTGGCTGGAAATCGGCGTGGGCATGCAGACCCGCCCCGCGCAACTTTATTTCAGCCAGTTTATCGTTGCCTTTGCCTCGCTGCTGTTTATGGGGCCGATGATGCTTGAAGGCGCACTGCGCGCGCTGGCGAAAAGCCCCGACCACATGATGAGCTTCTCCGCCGTGTTCGGCCTGTCGCAAACCCTCGGCGGGCTGGCGGGTGCGGCGGCATTCAGCGCGTTTTTAACTTACCGCACCCGCGACCACCTCGCCGCCATCGCGCAAAACCTGACCCTCTCCAACCCCGCGCTCGCCGCCGACATCCAGCGCAACGCCGCCGCCCTCTCCGACCCGGTGCTGCTGCAAGGCCGCGCCGTCTCGCAAATCACCGCGCAGGCGGGCAAAGAAGCGTCGGTGGCGGCATACAGCGACCTGTTCGCGCTGCTGGCGGCGATGGCGGCGGTATCGACCCTCGTCGCCGTCGCCCTGTGGCTGTACCGCCGTTATTACAAGATTGATATTCTGGCGGCGGAGAAGGCGAAAGTGTTTGCGGCGTTGGGGAAATAGTGTTTCAGACGGCATTAAAGGCAGCCTGAAAACCACCGCACCAACCCATTAACCGAATCAACCCCCAAATCAACGGAAAGCAAAAAATGTCCCAACCCGACACCCCCGAACAACCCGACACCGAATCCCAAAAAACCGCCGTGCCGCAGCCCGAGATGCAGCCTGAAACGTCGTCTGAAACCCCGTCCGAGCCGCAAGAGCCCGCCCAATGGCAGCCTGAAAAACACCGTTTCGGCAGCATCGGCATACTCGCCGCCAGCGCAATCGGCGTGGTGCTTGCCCTGTATGCCTTCCGCCTGCCGCCCTTCGGCATGGGCGAGGTTTACACCAACAACGCCTATGTGCGCGGCAGCGTGACCGCCGTCAGCCCGCGCGTGGGCGGCTATGTGCAGAAAGTGCTGGTGCGCGATTTTGACAACGTAAAAGCAGGGCAGCCGCTGGTGGAAATCGACCCCGCGCCCTACCGCGCCAAAGTCGCCCAAGCCGAAGCTGGGCTGGCGGGGCAGCAGGCGGCGTTGAACAAAACCGCGCAGGACAAAGCCTCCGCCCTCGCCGTCTCCAAAGCCAACCAAGCCGCGATTGACAACGCCCGCGCCCAGCTTGACCGCGCCCGCCGCGAATGGCAGCGCATACAGGCGGTGAGTGCCGATGCCGTGTCGCAAAGCAGCCGCGATGCCGCGCAAACCGCCGTTAAACAAGCCGAAGCGGGCCTGAAACAGGCGCAGGAGCAATACGCCGTGGCGCAGCAGAACATCATCAACACGGGCGTAGGGCGCGAGGGCGCACAGGCGGGCATCGCCAACGCGCAAGCCCTGCTGGACTTGGCAAAACAGGATTTGGGGCATACTGTGATTTACGCACCCGCCAGCGGCAAACTCGGCGAAGTCAGCGTAAAACAAGGGCAGCTTGTGAGCGCGGGCACGCAGCTGATGTCCGTCGTGCCGCCCGAACGCTGGATCATCGCCAACATCAAAGAAACCGATATGGCCAACGTGAAAATCGGGCAGAGTGCCAGCGTGAGTATCGACGCACTCGGCGGCAAGGCGTTCAGCGGCAAAGTCGCCGAAATCTCGCCCGCCACCGCTTCCGAATTCAGCCTGATTAAAGCCGACAGCGGCACGGGCAACTTCGTCAAAATCGCCCAACGCATCGCCGTAAAAATCGTATTTGACGCAGGGCAACAGGATTTGGAACGCCTCGCGCCGGGGATGTCGGCGGAAGTGAACATTGCTACGAAGTAAGGTAAAAGGTCGTCTGAAAAGTTTTCAGACGACCTTTCAGACTGCTTTTTTTATTGAAGTAAAGCAAATCGGGCATTATCCGTGCATCAATTGCCCAACCCACTCAACAAAAAGCAGCCTCAAACTCCATTCCCCCATTTTCAGGCTGCCTTGTAAAATTCTATAATTACGCTTTTATGCCAAACCATTTATCTGCGAAAGTCCCACACCCAATTTGACGTTGCCGTCATCGGTGCAGGCCCGTCAGGCTCGGTTGCCTCCGCCCTGCTTAACAAACAGGGCTTCAAAGTATGCGCGCTGGAAAAACAGCATTTTCCGCGCTTTGTGATTGGCGAGAGCCTGCTGCCGCACTGCATGGAAATGCTGGAAGAAGCCGGTTTTGCCGATGCCGAGCGCGCCGAGAAAGGCTTTCAGTTTAAAAACGGCGCAGCGTTCGCATGGCGCATTTCACGCGCATCACCGACAACATCGCCGCCGAAGCCGATTTTGACCGCAACAAAATACTGATTACCACCCACCCGCAGCACCGCGACGTATGGTTTTGGACAATCCCTTTCGGCGACAACACCTGCTCGCTCGGCGTGGTCGGCACACCCGACAAACTGGCGGGCGATTCCGAAGCCGTGTTGAAACAAATAGTGGCAGAATGCCCCAATCTGGTTGAATTTTTTAAACATTCCGAATGGGAAAACGGCTTCCCCTACCGCAGCATCCAAGGCTATTCCGCCAATGTTAAAGCCCTGCACGGCAAACATTTCGCGCTGTTAGGCAACGCCGCCGAGTTTATTGACCCCGTGTTCTCATCGGTCGTAACCATCGCGCTGCATTCCGCCAAACTCGCCGCTGACCTGCTTGCCCGCCAGCTCAAAGGCGAAGCGGCAGACTGGCAGCGCGAGTTCGCCGAGCCCCTGATGGTGGGCGTAAACGCTTTTCGCACCTATGTGGACGGCTGGTACGACAACCGTTTCCAAAACGTGGTGTACGCACCCAACCGCGCGCCCGAAATCAGCCGCATGATTTCCGCCATTCTCGCGGGCTATGCGTGGGATACGGCAAACCCGTTTGTAGAAAAATCGGAACAGCGGCTGAACACGCTGGCGGAACTGGTGGGGGATTTGGCGTTTGAATAGGTGTTGATGTCGTCTGAAAACAGTTGCAGGTCGGGCATTGATGCCCGACAAACACCGACCTGTTTATCTTAAAATGAGACCTTTGCAAAATTCCCCAAAATCCCCTAAATTCCCACCAAGACATTTAGGGGATTTTGGGGAATTTTGCAAAGGTCTCAAAAGGAGAAGAAATATTACAAACAGCTGTTCCGTTAATTGAGCAAATTGATGAG
>CAUSDA010000085.1:0-11418 GCA_963529965.1 uncultured Neisseria sp. | reverse complement strand
AATCGTTCTCTTTGAGCTAAGGCGAGGCAACGCCGTACTGGTTTAAAGTTAATCAACTATAGCAAAACCTAAAACAGCCTCACCAAACACACTATGCATCACTTCATCCAGACCCTCAAACAATCCCTGCAAGTCCGTATCAGCATCGCCCTGATACTGATGTTCCTGCCTTTGTCCATCATCGCGGGCGCATTCTCCTATTACCAAACCTACCATGAAGCCGAAGAGCTTCAGGACGACCTGTTGCGCCAAACCGCCGCCTACATCAACCCCAAAACCACCGACTACACACAAATAGGCAGCGAAAACCACATCCTCATCCAAACCTTCGGACAAGAAGACACCGTCCCCCTGTCCGACACACTCGGCGAAGGATTCCACACCATCAAAGGCAGCGTTGATGACGACGACGATGATGACGAATACCGCGCCTACATCCGCCAAACCCCGCAAGGCAAAATCGCCGTACTCCAAGAAACCGAATACCGCGACGACCTCGCCGCCACCGCCGCCTACCAAAGCGTCCTCCCGCTGCTCATCGCCCTGCCCCTCATGATCCTGCTGACCGTATGGATCACCTACCGCGCCATGCGCCCCGTCAAAACCCTTTCCGCCTCCCTCGGCAAACGCCGTTCAGACGACCTCTCGCCGCTGGACGGAGAAGGCGTGCCCAGCGAAATACAAGGCTTCGTTACCGCCATCAACCAACTGCTGCAACGCACAGGCGAAAACATCCGCCGCCAGCAACGCTTCATCGCCGATGCCGCCCACGAACTGCGCAGCCCACTAACCGCCCTCTCCCTTCAGGCAGAACGGCTCACCAAGCTGCCCCAATCGGACGAAGCCCGCGAACAGACCGGACTCATCCTCCAAAGCATACAGCGCAACCGCCACCTGCTCGAGCAGCTCCTGACCCACGCCCGCGCCCAAGGCTCCGAAACCCAACGCAACCTGACCGATATCAGCCTGCAAGCCCAGTTCCGCCGCGTGCTGCAAGAACTCATGCCCCTCGCCCTCGACAAACAGCAAGACATCGGCGTCGCCGTCGAAAACGACCTGCGCATCCGAGCCGACGACACCGAAATCTACACCCTCATCAAAACCTTCACCGACAACGCCATCCGCTACACCCCCGCAGGCGGCCGCATTGACATAGGTTTCAGCGAGACCCCGACCACCCTCACCATCTGGGTGGAAGACGATGGCCCCGGCATCCCCGCCGCCGAACGTAGCCGCGTAACCGATGCCTTCTACCGCATACTCGGCACGGAACAACAAGGCACCGGACTCGGACTCTCCATCGCCGACGCCATCGCCAAACGCTACGGCGGCAAACTCATCCTCGCCGACAGCCGCAACTTCGCCCACGGCCTGCTCATACAGGCGCAATTGGATAAAAGGCTGCTCAAAGCAGACTAAGCACACAAAAGGTCGTCTGAAATCCGTTTTCAGACGACCTTTCTCTATACGCCATCCCTCCATCCAAATATCCGCATTATAGTGGATTAACTTTAAACCAGTACGACGTTACCTCGCCTTGCCGTACTATCTGTACTGTCTGCGGCTTCGTCGCCTTGTCCTGATTTAAATTTAATCCACTATACAACAAGCCCCCTCTTTCTAAAACATAGGTTTCTCATCCCCACCAGCGATGCCGCAGCCATCAAACAACGCGATGCCGACAGTAAAAATATCGCCAGCCCTTCCGAAAATCCGGCTTCCGCTACATTCGGTTAAAGAGCATCAACAAATGTAGGTCTCTGAAAATATGATTAATATTCTCGGAGTAATGTATATTGTTTGCAAATCATTATCAAAAAATATTAGAATATACACTCTTGCTTTAACGCAACACCCCTTAATCACCCAACTAGAGGAAGAACATGAAATCCCCCCATTCCCCCGCCTTCCGTTTCAGCATCATGGTGCTGGCACTGTCCTCAGGTTTTGCCCATGCAGACAACGTTCGCCCCGAAGCGACTGCCGAACTGAAAGAAGTCGTCGTTACCGGTACTGCCGTACCGACCCGCGTTACCCGCAACCAGCTTGACCGCGAAACTTCGACCGATTTGAAACAAGTCATGAAAGACCAAATCGGCATGGATGTCGGCGGCGGCAACGGCGTGGCGCAGTTTTACAGCATCCGCGGCGTCGGCGAAGACAAGATTAATCTGGAAGTGGACGGCACCAGCCAATCCACCAAAATCTTCCACCACCAAAGCCGCTTCCAGCTTGACCCCGCTTTGGTAAAAAGCATCAACGTTGAAAAAGGCACTGGCGCGGCGAGCGCGGGTTTGGGCGCGGTCGGCGGTACCATCCGCGTAACGACGGTTGACGCAAAAGACCTGCTGACCGACGGCAAACCTTTCGGTTTCAAACTCGGCGCGGGCTTGAGCAGCAATAAAGGCTCAACCGGCAACGCGGCGGTTTACGGCTATCAAAACGGCTTCGATGCCCTGTTTGCAGGCAACTTCCTCAACAACCGCGACTACAAAGACGGCAACGGCAATGTCAACCGCGGCAGTCGTCTGAAACAGCACAGCTACCTCGCCAAAATCGGCTACGACTTCAACGACGACCACGGCATCCGCCTGACCTACCGTCAGGAATACCAAAAAGGCAACCGCACCGACAAAGCCGAGTTCCAAAACGTTGACAGCTACGTCGGCGTGGACGGCACTTATCAAAAAGAGCAATCCTACAATCTGGAATACCGCGGCCGTAACGTCGGTTTCCTCGACAAAATCGACGCCAACGTCTTCCAAATCAACACCGACGACACCAAGCCGCCTAAAGGCGCGCCTTCCCCGAAAGCCCACGCCTCCGGCACGGCTCAAGGCGGCGTTCCCATCGGCCAGCTTGAGTTGAGCAAAATCAAAGCGACCGGCGCCAACTTGAACCTCGCCAGCTCTTTCGGCGACGGACACATGGTGAAATACGGCGTCAACTACCGCCACGAAACCTCCGAGCCGTCCGACAAAGGCGCGTGGCTGAAGATTCTCGGCCTGTATGACCGCGACAAAGAGAAGAAAGCCGAATACGGCGTGTACGCGGAAGGCATCTGGAACCTGCACCCCGTTACCCTGACCACCGGCCTGCGTTACGACCATTTCAAATACAACGCCGCCAGCAAACAAAGCGCGTCGCATGGCCAGCTCAACCCCAGCATCGGCGCGATTTGGGACATCAATGACAACTTCTCCCTCTTGGCAAACCTCAATCAGGCAAGCCGCGCGCCCCGCCTGAACGAAGCCCTGTTGGCTAACGAACGCGCAGGCGCCGCCGCCGATTTGGACAGTAACCTCAAAGCCGAAACCGCCCGCCGCGCCGAACTGGGCTTCAAATGGCGCAACGACAACTTCAACGTCAGCGGCAGCGTGTTCCACCAACGCATCAAAGATCTCATCGTCTACCGTTGGGCAAAAATCAACAACAACACCGCCTCCATCACCGAACGCGGCAAGATTTACAACGGCGGCACGCTCAAAACCTACGGCTACGAACTTGACGCATCCTACCGCTGGGGTGGCCTGACCGCGCGCGCCGGCGTGTCCTACGTCAAACCCCGCCTGAACGGCGAAATGTACTACGGCGAAAGCCCGATTCAAGCAGACGACCACGAAAGCTCGTTCACCTTCTGGAACACCGGCCGCCAATGGCTGACCGGCCTGTCTTATCAGTTTGAAAACCCCAAACTCGAAATCGGCTGGCGCGGCCGCTACGCCCAAAGCGTGAAATACACCGACGTCGCCCGCGGACAAGGCACGATTCACGGCAAGAAATCAGGCTACGGCGTACACGACATCTACGCCAACTGGCAGCCGCTGAAAAAAGACAACCTGAACGTCAACTTCGCCGTCAACAACATCGGCAACAAGCAATACCGTTCGCACAGCCAACGCTTCCCCGACGGCAACGGACGCACTCCCTTCTACGAACGCGGCCGCGAGTTCGCCTTGGGCGTGAATTACCGCTTCTGATAGAAACGTTGACCAAAGGTCGTCTGAAACCTGATTTTTGGGTTTCAGACGACCTTTTCGTTATGGAGAACAAGCAATGGACTGCGAACACTGCCCGAAATCCGTTAAAATACCGCATCCTTATTTTCAGACGACCTCAAACCATGTTGGTACTCGGAATCGAATCATCCTGCGATGAAACGGGCGTTGCGCTTTACGACACCGAACGCGGCCTGTTGGCGCACCATCTTCACACCCAAATGGCGATGCACGCCGAATACGGCGGCGTTGTCCCCGAACTTGCCAGCCGCGACCACATCCGCCGCGTCGTCCCGCTGACGCAAGGCTGTTTGCAGGAAGCGGGCGTTTCCTATGACGACATCGATGCCGTCGCTTACACCCAAGGACCGGGCTTAGGCGGCGCGCTTCTGGCGGGTTCGGGCTACGCCAACGCCTTGGCGTTTGCCTTGAACAAACCCGTCATTCCCATCCACCATCTCGAAGGCCATTTGCTCTCCCCGCTTTTGGCGGACGACAAACCCGAATTTCCGTTCGTCGCCCTGCTGGTTTCGGGCGGGCATACGCAGTTTATGGCGGTGCGCTGCATCGGTGATTACACGCTGATGGGCGAAAGCGTCGATGACGCGGCGGGCGAGGCATTCGACAAAACCGCCAAACTCTTAGGGCTGCCCTACCCCGGCGGCGCAAAGCTGTCCGAACTCGCAAAGCAGGGCAACCCCGATGCCTTCTCGTTCCCGCGCCCCATGCTCCATTCGCACGATTTGCAGATGAGCTTCTCCGGTTTGAAAACCGCCGTGCTGACCGCCGTCGAAAAAGTCCGCGCCGAAAACGATGGCGAAATTCCCGAGCAAACGCGCAACGACATCTGCCGCGCGTTTCAAGACGCGGTGATCGACGTCCTCGCCGCCAAAGCCAAAAAAGCCTTGTTGGATACCGGATTCAGAACTTTGGTCGTCGCGGGCGGCGTCGGTGCAAACTGGAAGCTGCGCGACGAATTTTCCCGCTTAAGCGTCAAACAGCCGTCTAAAAAAGGCAAACCCAAGCCTAAGGAAGAAAAAATCAAAGTCTGCTTCCCGCCCATGGAATACTGCACCGACAACGGCGCGATGATTGCCTTCGCCGGCGCGATGAGGTTGCAGGAGCGGCAGCCCGCCGGCGTGTTCAACGTCAAACCGCGCTGGCCGCTGTCGGATATTGTGAAATAGTGTGTAACAAAGACAAAAGGTCGTCTGAAAACGGTTTTCAGACGACCTTTTTGCATGGCTTCAAGCAGAACGATCAACAGCAGATTCAACCGTTCCAATAATACCGGACAATGTGGAAGAACACGGGCGCAGCGAAGCAGATGGAATCCACGCGGTCGAGCATACCGCCGTGGCCGCGTATCATGTTGCCCCAGTCTTTGACGCCGTAGTCGCGTTTGATGGCGGACATCACCAGCCCGCCGAAGAAACCCATCAGGCAGATGACAAAACCGATAGCGGCGGCTTGGCCGTGGCTAAACGGGGTAATCGGCGACATCAATGCGGCAAGCGCGGTGGCAGACAAAATGCCGCCCACCGTGCCGGATATGGTTTTAGACGGGGAAAGCGACGGCATGATTTTGGCACCGCCGACCAGTTTGCCCCAAACGTATTGCAGCACGTCCGAAGCCTGTACCACGAAAATCAGAAACATCAACAGCAGGATATTGCCGCTGCTGTCGAAATCGTCCAAATTCAGGAACATCAGGGCGGGAACGTGTGAAAGGCAGAAGATGCAAATCATCGACATCCACTGCGTTTTGGCGGCGCGTTCGAGGAAATGGGCGATTTGACCGCTCAGGCTAGCGATAATCGGCAACACCAAAAAACCATACACGGGGATGAAAATGCTGAACATGCCATACCAGCCGTCATAGACAAAATAATATTGCACCGGCAGCAGCAAGTAGAAACACACCACCATGCTGTAATAGTCGCTACGGCGGCGATAGACGAGGGTCATAAATTCGCGCAAAGCGGCAAATGAAATCAGAAAAAACAGCGCCACCGTCCCCGTTTTGCCGAACCAAAATGCGACCAGCAGCACCAGCGTCATCAGCCACCAAGCGTAGATGCGGGCGTTGAGGTTGGAGATGGTGGCATTGTCTGCACCGTTTTTGCGTTTCAGCCATTGCCCGACGACGCTGGCGAAAATCAATATGGCGAATACGCCGGTAAAGATATAGCCTGCCTGCGGGGTCAGATGGGCGGCGGTTTGTTCGGTAATGATTTGGCTGGACGTGTTAACAAAGCTCACGATGCAGCTCCTTTGTTTTGTTGAGACTCGTTGCGCTCGTTTTGACGAAACTCACTTCGTTCGTTTTGGCGAAACTCGTTGCACTCGTTTTCAGACGACCTCAATGCCAGCAAGGCTTCGCGGGTGCGTGTCAGGAAGGTATCTTTGTCTTCATCTTCGCGCAGGATCAGCGGTTCGCCGATGTGGACTTCGCACAACAACGGCACGGGTAGCACTTTGCCTTTGGGCAGGACACGGTTGATGTTGTCTATCCAAATCGGCACAAACTCAGTATCCGGCTTGCTTTTCGCCAGATGGTAAATACCTGATTTGAAGGGGAGCAGGATTTCGTTTTCGTCCGTATTGCGAGTGCCTTCGGGGAAGATAATCAGCGAATCGCCCGCTTGGAGCGCGTGGTTCATCTGCTCGGTAATCGACTGCGGATTGTCGCTGTGGCGCGGAATCAAGAGCGCGTTGAAGACGTTTTGGATGATGAAGCGTTTGAGTTTGTTGGTCAGCCAGTAATCCGAACCCGCAACGGGACGCGTCGAAAGCCGCCAGCGGCGCGGCAGGGAAATCCACACCAGCAAAAAATCGCCGTGGCTGCCGTGATTGGCGTAATACACTTTCCGCTGCGGATTGAACGCCAGCTCGCGCGGGCTTTTGGGGCGGACGCCGGTGAGGAAGGATACCGACAGGCATAATGCTTGGTCGGTCAGCCATGCAAGTTGTTTTTTAAGAAAATTTTTCATAACATCAGAGGATTTGGATAAGGAAAACTGCCGCTTGCGCAGCGGTCAGGTAAAGGCTTTTGCGCCACAAGGCAATCGCGCCCGCCACACGTTCCGGCAGGGAGGGGTCGTCTGAAACGCGGCGCAAGCCGGTTTGCCGTAAGACTTGGTCGAAGGCTTCGGGCGTATAGCGGCCGTCGGCAAAATCTTGGAACACGCGGCAGTCGAATTCGATGCGGATGTGGTAGTACAACAGCGCCGCCGCCAAGACAAGCTGCACCGCCGACCACGCGCCGCCGCGTTGCGCGGACAAAACGAATAGCAAGGCATTGAACACGGCGGTATAGCGGGCGGTGGCAAGCAGGCGGGCGGTAATCAGGCTGTCAGTGGAATTGTCCATTCACATTCCTTTTAGGTATGGAAACCGTCATTCGGGGCATATTATGTCCAAGGGTCGTCTGAATTTGTTATCGGGATGGCACAGGCTTACCTAAAAACAAATTCTTTTCTGCAATCAAAATATAAATGGCTACCGACGACAAAATGGCCGTCTGAATAACCTTGCTGTCGGGGTGGGTGGCGAAAATCTCGTTACCCAGATTGGCGCACAGGTGGAATATCGTCGCCACGGCGATGCTGCGTCCGCTTTTGGCGTACAACCAGTTCATCAATAGGACGAAGACGAACATGCTGACCACGAAATTAACCGTGTAGAGTGCGCCTTCGGAAACGATTTGGCTGTGGTAATAGCCTTTGACGAAGGCAAGTGGCATGTGCCAAAACGCCCAATACACGGCAAATAGCAAGGATGCGACAAACAGGCTTCTGCGTGCCGTGAGCGCGTCGGTGCCATAGCTGTGCCACGCCAATTCTTCGGCAACAGGCGAAATGAGGAGCATGAACCATGGCGACAGCAAGGCGGACGTAAATGACGGATGTCCCGAAATGTGAAACTGCGCCCAACTGTGTCCGAAAGCGA
Organism: uncultured Neisseria sp.; assembly: GCA_963529965.1. Taxonomy (GTDB): domain Bacteria; phylum Pseudomonadota; class Gammaproteobacteria; order Burkholderiales; family Neisseriaceae; genus Neisseria. The sequence continues at coordinate 3,469 of CAUSDA010000085.1, read as the reverse complement.
TGGAAATGAGTTGCGCCAGCACCAAGGTAACCGGACCGAGCAGTGCGGCAGCGAGCAGGTATCGCTTGGGAAAACCTGTCAGGCGGAACAGGCGGTGTTTCGCGTCCGTCCATAATTTAGGCTGTTTGTACAACAGAAACGCCGCCACGAGCATGGGGGCGAACAGCCCGGCCAATCCTAACGTAGCCTGTGCCCACTGGTACTCAACAGCATCAGGGCGGTGGCTGATGTAGGCGGCAGCAAACCATAATGTCCACGGAATCAGCAGGGATAAAGTGTAAAACGTAACGGGGCGGTAGCTTTTAGTCATAAGATTCCCTCCTTACTTTGGTTCGGCACAGATGAGTCGTCGTATCGTGAATTTACTTTAAACTAGGACTGCATTGCCTTGCACAAGCTCAATAGAGAATGATTTGCTCAGCTTGGGCTTTTCATCTACTTATCTTAGCTATCTCAATTAGCGTCGTAAAAACTCGCTTCGTTTGTTTTGGCGAAACTCTCTGCGTTCATTTTAGCTTCGCAGAAACTCGCTTCGCTCGTTTTGGCGAAACTCTCTGCGTTCGTTTTAGCGTCGCAGAAACTCGCTTCGCTCGTTTTCAGACGACCTGCCGCCGCTTCTATTGCTTTTGCCGTTTCCGGCGGTAGCACCATCTGTGGGCGAGCCTGTTTCAGTTCCGCCGTTGCCTGTGCCAAATCCCGACAGCCGCCGTAAACCAGCAACCAAGTAAGCACCACTGCCGCGCTGCGTCCGTAGCCCAGCGCGCAACAGGTCAGAACCTTTCCGTGTTGCCGGCGCAATGCTTCCAGTAACGAAGCCGCCTGCATCAAATCGTTTTCAGACGGCGCAACCATGTCCAATAACGGCAGAACGCGGTATGCGCCGCGATAGCGGGGACGAGGATATTCGGCGCATACGTCCAATACGGCGGTGAGGTCGTCTGAAATTGCCAGGGGTTGCGGAGATTTTGCTTGTGAAGCGGATTTTTGTGGCAAAAAATGGTAGATGCAAGGCAAAAAGCGCAGCAAGGTTGAACACCTTGCGAGCATTTTTAACGCAGCAGATGCCGTTTTTTTCCCAAAAACTCCGCCACAATGCTGAATCTCCGCAACCCCTGAGATACTGCCAATCAACACATCATCACGAACCCGCGCCGTCTTCGCCTTTCCACGAAGCCAGTACGCCATATTCAACCGCACGCCCACCAGATAAGGCAGCAGTAAAACCGTTGCCGCCGCCGACAGCCTACCGTCTGCCTGTTTTTGGAACACCGCCGCATTGCCGGTCAGATAGGCGAAAGCGACCACTGACAGCGACACGCTGACCCACAACATCCACAACCACGCGCCGCCGAACAAGGACGGCAGTGCCGACAATGCCGCACCCGCCAGATACAGCATGGCGATTTTGATTTCGCGGGAACGTGTTTCGGGGGGAGTTTTGGCTTCACAGAAACTTGCTTCGCTCGTTTTAGCTTCGCAGAAACTCGCTTCGCTCGTTTTCAGGCGGCCTTGAGTATCAAAAGGCCGTCTGAAAGGCGATACGCCGTGTTGGGGTATTGCCCACAACACCAGCCAGCCCAGCAGCGCGCCGGTCGGCACGTCGATAAAATGGTGTTGGTAAGTCGTCAGTACCGACAAGGCAATCAGGCTTTGCCACAACAAAATCGGCAAACGGATTTTGGGAAACCGCGTCCAATAAAACGCACCGACAATGATAGACAGCGCGATATGCAGTGACGGTGATTGGTTGTACGGCAAATCAAATGCGACCAATGAATCAAACATCACGCCCCACAGCCCGTCGGTAGGCGGCTTCGGCCAGCCGAAATGCAGCGGGAACAGCATAAAGCAAGTAGTGGCGACAATTTGCGCCGATACCAGCCGTGCGACATAGCGGTTTTGCTCACGCGTATCTCGACAAAGGAAAAATGCCGCTGCATACATGAGGTTCAGCGACCAATAAGGCAAAATCGTCCATTCCCAAAACGGAATGCCGCGCTCCCACGCAAAAGCGATTTCCGGCACATAGGCCAGCGATGCCGCGTAATGGTTGGACAAACTGTAGCTGGCATAAAAAAGTATGCCGACCAAAGCAAGTTTGAGTAGAGAAGTTTTCAGCGTAGGTTTCATGTTTTATCTAGTGCATTCCACTTCATCGCCATAATGGTCGGAACTCAGACAGGATAAAGCGTTTTCTTTTGGATGGTAGCGGAATTCCTGCCACGGCCCCTCAGACGAAACGGCGCGCCAGTGATGTTGTGAAGACTGGTATTGCTTCAACGTTCTGTTTGCGCCTTTGACACAAAAATTCTGCGCCCTACCCGCTGCCAACATACCGTGCCGTTTATCGGTTGGTGTGGTAAATAAGGGAATAAGCTTAGACATATCGGCATTTCGGGCAAACTTCATTTTGACATGGCCGTATCCTTCACCGGATTCGATGATTAAGGCGGACAAGGGCTGTCCAAAAGCAACAGAATTTTTCAATTCAATAGTTAATGCTTCACCATCCGACTCTGTCTGCCTGCTCCGGCTGCGGGCAACGGAGGCGCGGTATTGGGCAGGCAGTTTGTCGATTGCGGCCTTTTCATCAGGCAAGGCATCGAAATCAACAGTGCAGCCTTTCTTCATAGATTCCAACAACGGCGTCCAGTCAGCCGCAGCGGCATAACAGGCGGATGAAAATGCGGAAAGAATTAGTAATGTAAGTAATTTTTTCATTATGAAACTTCACCTTATTAAAATTTGTACAAGCGTAATAACTTTTCCCGAAAATTTCTTTGTATAGCTTTGCATATGGGCATATTGTATATTTCTTCGGAACGGATAAAATATGTCCTGCTTTCAAAACAAAGCAAGGATGGCGCCGGATAGTCCACGCCACACATCACTCTTTTTTACTTTATGGAGTAATACCAGATGAAACTCTTATCTGCCGCTGTTGTAGCCGTTCTGACCGCCGGTGTTTCCATGACTGCCGCCGCCGCTCCTGCAGGCTATGTTCCTTACAAATGCGACAACGGTAAAAAACTGAATGTCGTTTATGAATTCGACCGTAAAGGCAATGCAGTAGGCGCTTCTGCAAATGCAGCTGGCAAACAAATCAGCCTGCGCGTTGACAAACGCCGCTCTGACAGCACCGGCACTACCTTCACCAACAAACGCGGCTTCTCTATGTCTGCCGGTTACATCGACCGCAACACCCACACCACTTCCGAAGTCGTGGGCGTCAGCGATGCACAAAACCGCTTCATCGTGAAAAACTGCGAACCTGTTAACATCGATCGTTAATTTAAAGTAACGATTTAAGTTTCTTCGAGGTCGTCTGAAAACCGAAACAAGGTTTCAGACGACCTTTCGTTTTATCTGTTTCCAGGCACGTATAGTGGATTAACTTTAAACCAGGACGGCGTCACCTCGCCTTAGCTCAAAGAGAACGATTCTCTAAGGTGCTGAAGCACCAAGTGAA
>CAUSDA010000084.1:0-11567 GCA_963529965.1 uncultured Neisseria sp. | reverse complement strand
GAACCGATTCACTTGGTGCTTCAGCACCTTAGAGAATCGTTCTCTTTGAGCTAAAGCGAGGCAACGCCGTACTGGTTTAAAGTTAATTCACTATATCAGCCCTTCCCTTTTGCCGCCAACATATCCAGCATCCCCGCCAGATGGCTTCTGCCCTCTTCCTTGCTCACAATCGGTTCGCCGCCTTTGCGCCCTAAAATCTTGATATCTTCCTGCGGCATTTCGTCTATGAAGCGGCTGGGTTCGGGGAACTGCCATGTGCCTTGTTTTTTGCGTTTGACGCAGTGGGTCAGCGTAAGCTGGCGTTTGGCGCGGGTGATGCCGACGTACATCAGGCGGCGTTCTTCTTCGACGTTGTCTTCTTCGATGCTGTCGTTGTGCGGCAGGATGCCCTCTTCGCAGCCGACAAGGAAGACGTAGGGGTATTCCAAGCCTTTGGAGGCGTGTAGGGTCGAGAGTTTGACGGCATCGACTTCTTCTTCGCTTTTGCCTTCCAAGAGTGTCATTAAGGCGACGGTTTGGGCAAGTTCGATGATGTTTTTGCCGTCTTGCTCGCCTTTGCGCGCCAACCAGCCAGTCAGGTCGCTGACGTTGCGCCATTTGATTTCCCCTGCTTTACCCTCTTCGCTGGCAAGCAGGTGGTTTTCGTAGTCGATTTCTTTAAGCAGGCCGTTGATGAGTTCGCCCGCTTCGCTGGTTTCGACTTTGACGCGGTAGCTGCCGAACATATCCATAAAGGCTTGCAGGTGTTGGCGGTTGGTATTGTTCAGCAAAGCAAGAGCTTCTTCGTTTTGCGCGGCTTCATACAGGCTGCATTCGTGTTCGTGCGCGTAGGTGTTGAGTTTGCCCAGCGTTACATCGCCGATGCCGCGTTTGGGCGTGGTTACGGCGCGCAGGAAGGCGGGATCGTCGTTGGGGTTGGCAAGCAGGCGCAAATAGGACAAAACGTCTTTGATTTCGGCTTTGTCGAAAAAGCTTTGTCCGCCGGAGAGTTGGTAGGGAACGCGCGCGCTGCGCAAGGCTTCTTCAAAAATCCGCGCCTGATGGTTGCCGCGGTATAACACGGCGAAATCGGCGTATTGGGTTTTGTCGCCGCCGACCAGCTTTTGCTTGACGATTTGGCTGACGACCCAGTCGGCTTCGTGTTGCTCGTTTTGGCAGGCAACGACTTTGACGATTTCGCCTTCGCCGAACTGCGACCAAAGTTTTTTGGTGAACAGCTTGGGGTTGTTTTCGATGACTTTGTTGGCGATTTTGAGAATCCGCGCGGTGGAGCGGTAGTTCTGCTCCAGTTTGATGACTTTCATCTGCGGATAGTCTTCCTGCATTTTGCGCAGGTTTTCCATGTTTGCGCCGCGCCATGCGTAGATGGACTGGTCGTCGTCGCCGACGGCGGTAAACATGCCTTCCGCGCCGGTCAAGAGTTTCATCAGCGTAAATTGGCAGGTATTGGTGTCCTGACATTCGTCAACCAACAGATAACGCAGCCGCCGCTGCCATTTGTTGCGCACTTCGCTGTTTTGCTGCAACAACACGGCGGGCAGGCGAATTAAGTCGTCGAAGTCCACCGCCTGATAGCTTTGCAAGGTTTCCTGATAGCCCGCATACACGCGCGCGATTTGTTCTTCCCAAGCATTGGAGGTCGTCTGAAGCACGTCTTCGGGCGTTTTCAAATCGTTTTTCCACAGGGAAATCTGATGCTGCGCTTTGAATAAGGCTTCTTTGCCCGTACCGCCCAAAAGTTCGCCGATGATTTTCGCGCTGTCGGTGGAATCGAGGATGGAGAAGTTTTTTTTGTAACCGATATGGTTCGCCTCTTCGCGCAAAATCTTCATGCCCAAAGAGTGGAAGGTGCAAATCGTCAGCCCGCGCGTTTGCGATTTGGGCAGCATTTTGGCGACGCGCTCCTGCATTTCCGTAGCGGCTTTATTGGTGAAGGTAATCGCGGCAACGGTATGCGGCAGATAGCCGACGTTGACAATCAAATGCTTGATTTTTTGCGTAATCACGCCGGTTTTACCGCTGCCGGCGCCGGCGAGCACGAGCAGAGGCCCGCCGAGGTATTTGACGGCGGCTTGCTGTTGGGGGTTGAGTTTCATGGGGAATGCAGACGAACCAAAAAGAGGCGCAGATTATAACAGGTCGTCTGAAAGCCCCAAACGGCAATCCGGCATATATAACAAAATCATCTTTGCAACAAACAAACCATTCTTTCCGTTTTTCAGACGACACCGTTAAAGTGGCAGCATCTTCTTTTTCCCTTCCGAGCGACCATGTTATTACTCAAAACGCCCAGTGTACTGCCCGGCTTCAAAATCAGCCTCGGCCTGACCGTATTGTGCCTGTCGCTTCTGGTGGTTTTGCCGTTTGCGATGATGGCGGCGAAGGCGGCGGAAATCGGCTGGGGCGGCTTTTGGAACACGATTGCCGAGCCGAACGTGTTGGCGGCGGTATGGCTGAGTTTGCGGATGTCGTTTTATGCGATGCTGACCAATGTCGTGTTCGGCACACTGGTGGCGTGGGTGTTGGTGCGCTATGAATTTCCGCTCAAGGGGCTGGTGAACGCGCTGGTCGATTTGCCGTTTGCGCTGCCGACGGCGGTTACGGGCATTGCGTTGGCGACCCTGTATGCGCCCAACGGTTGGATAGGCCGTTTTTTCGAGCCTTTGGGCATCAAAATCGCGTTTACGCCCGTCGGCATTTGGATTGCGCTGGTCGTCGTCAGCCTGCCCTTTATCGTCCGCGCCGTGCAGCCGGTATTGGAGGAATTGTCGGGCGAATATGAGGAAGCGGCGGCGACTTTGGGAGCAAACCGCTTCACGACGTTCCGCCGCGTGCTGCTGCCGGAAATCACGCCGGCGCTCTTAACCGGCGCGGGCATGATGTTCGCGCGGGCAACGGGGGAATACGGTTCGGTGATTTTTATCGCGGGCAACATTCCGATGGTCTCCGAAATCCTGCCGCTGATTATTACGGGCAAGCTGGAACAGTTCGATGTACAGGGTGCATCGGCGGTGGCGTTGTTTATGCTGCTGGTTTCGTTTGTGATTCTGTTTGCGCTGAACGTGATGCAGTGGGCGTTGAGCAGGCGTTCGGGGGCGAAGGGTTGAGGGGGCGTCTGAAAACCTGAACTACGCTGTTGCCGTCATTCCCGCGCAGGCGGGAATCCACCGCAAGGCAACAGGAAAACAGAAAATCAATAAGGCAGCCGAACTTTACCGATGGATTCCCGCCTGCGCGGAAATGACGACAGCTAGACGTTTTTTGTTCCCCTTTTAATCCATAAAAGATGAAAGGTCGTCTGAAAACGAATCCGCCCGACAAAAACGGTTTTTCAGACGACCTCCAAACATCTTAAAACCAACCAGAGAACACCACCGCCATGAAACCCTATTCCGCCAATCCCAACCTGACCGAACCGCGCTGGCTGCGCGTGCTGCTGACCGCCGTCGCGCTGGGGTTCCTGCTGCTGATGCTGGTCGTCCCGCTCATCGCTGTATTTTACGAGGCGCTGAAAGGCGGTTGGGATTTGTACCTGCAATCCCTTACCGACCCCGAAGCGTGGGCGGCGATCAAGCTCACCCTGATTACCGCTGCGGTGGTCGTTCCCGTCAATACCGTCTTGGGCGTGGCGATGGCGTGGCTGTTGACCCGTTTCGACTTCCGCGGCAAGCAGTTGCTGACCACCCTGCTCGATTTGCCGTTTTCCGTATCGCCTGTGGTTGCCGGTTTGATGTTCGTCTTATTGTTCGGCGCGCACACGGCATTGGGCGGCTGGCTGGAAGCGCAAGGCATACAGATTATCTTCGCCATCCCCGGCATTATTTTGGCGACACTGTTCGTTACCTTCCCCTTTGTCGCGCGCGAAATCATCCCGCTGATGCAGGCGCAGGGCGACAGCGAAGAACAGGCCGCGCTGATACTCGGCGCAAACGGCTGGCAGATGTTTTGGCGCGTTACCCTGCCCAACATCAAATGGGCGCTGCTCTACGGCATCATCCTCACCAACGCCCGCGCGATGGGCGAGTTCGGCGCGGTCAGCGTGGTGTCGGGACACATCCGCGGCGAAACCAACACCATCCCGCTTTTGGTCGAAATCTTCTACAACGAATACAACTTCACCGGCGCATTCGCCCTCTCCGGCGTATTGGCACTTTTAGCACTGGCGACGCTGGCGGTGCAGAACATCATCACAAAATTACAAGATAAAAAACTCGCCGCCGCCGAAAGGAACGCAGCATGAGCATCACCATCCAAAACCTAAACAAACACTTCGGCAGTTTCCACGCGCTGAAAAACATCAACCTCAACGTCCCCACCGGCAAACTCGTTTCCCTGCTCGGCCCCTCCGGCTGCGGCAAAACAACGCTCCTGCGCATCATCGCCGGGTTGGAAAACGCCGACGGCGGCAACATCCTCTTTGACGGGCAAGACGTAACCGCCAAGCATGTGCGCGAGCGCAAAGTCGGTTTCGTGTTCCAACACTACGCCCTCTTCCGCCACATGAACGTGTTTGACAACGTCGCCTTCGGTTTGACCGTATTGCCCAAGTCCGAACGCCCGTCCAAAGAACAAATCCGCACCAAAGTCGAAGAATTGCTCAAACTCGTGCAACTCTCCCACCTTGCCAAATCCTATCCGCACCAGCTCTCCGGCGGCCAACGCCAACGCATCGCCCTCGCCCGCGCCCTCGCGGTCGAACCCAAACTCCTACTCCTGGACGAACCCTTCGGCGCGCTGGATGCCAAAGTACGCAAAGAATTGCGTACCTGGCTGCGCGACATCCATCACAACTTGGGCGTAACCAGCATTCTGGTGACGCACGACCAAGAAGAAGCCCTTGAAGTTTCCGACGAAATCGTCGTCATGAACCACGGCAAAATCGAACAAACCGGCAGCGCCGAAGCCATTTACCGCAAACCCGAAAATGCCTTCGTTACCGAATTTCTCGGCGAAACCGACGCATTTGAAGGACGCATCGAAAAAGGCATCTGGCACTACAACGGTTTTGCGTGGAAATTGGACGCGCACTACAAATGGCAGGAACAAACCGCCACCGGCTACATCCGCCCGCACGAATGGCAGATCGCCGCCGAACACGAAACCCCGATGATCCGCGCTGAAATCGAGAAAATCCACGCCGTCGGCGCACTGACGCACGTTTTGGTAAAACACGGCAAACAAGATGTGCATATCACACTGGCAGGCAGCGACGCTTCTCGGCTGGATTTGTCCGCAGGGCGGGAATTGGCATTGGTACCGAAACAGGTTTATGTGTTCTCGCAGAACGAGTTGATTGAATATTCGATTTGATGGAGGAGAAAAGCCAAAGGTCGTCTGAAAACAGGTTTTCAGACGACCTTTGGCTTTATCCAAACGGCTTAGAATTTGTATTCCACCTGACCGCGCAAGACGTTGACGTCTTGTCTGCTTGAGCCGGCAGTCGGGGTAACTTGTTTACCCGCCAAGTAAAAGCCTGACACTTTCCAGTTTTTCCAAGGAACGTAGGTCGCGCCGACTTGTACGCCTTGTACGTTTTTGCTGTAGTCTTGTACGGAAGATACGCCCGAAAGCGCGCCGACGCGGCGGTAATTCAGGAAGACGTCGTAGGAATTGCGGACTTTCCAGTCGGCGAGTTTGTAGCGGACTTCGGTGAACACGCCGTCGTTTTTGATTTTTTGTCCTGCGTCGTTATAGGCTTTGATGTTGGACTTGCTGACCGCCGCCATCCAACGCCAATCGTCGTTGAATTTGACATCCGCGCCGATTTCGCCGAAGACGGCGTTTTTCTTCGCGCCGCGCACGTCTATGTCTTTCATGTAGCTGACGGTTGCGCCGACGTTGATGTTTTCGTTAATCGGCAGGCTGCTTTGAATGGCGGCGAAGTGTTTGCGGCGGCCGCCTATGCCCCATACGTTGTCGTTGAGGCTGCCGGTACGGCGGCCAGCATAGATTTTAGTGGGCAGGGTTTTGTTGTCAAAGAAGATTTCGCCGCCGGTTACTTCGGTATCCCAGACGCGTCCGTAGGAGGAGAATGCGCCGAATTTACCGACGCGGGCTTTGACGCCTTCGGTAATCGAGCCTTCGGCATAGAGTTTGTTCACGGGAACATCGTGGTCGCCGTTGAATTTGCCGGTTTTCAAGTCGATGTTGGGTTCGATTTGGGTCACCAGTTTCCAGTCTTTATAAAGTTTGGCGCGCAACCAGAATTCGGCGTTGAAATTGGTATTGGAGGCGTCGGGCGTGGGATTGGTGCTGCTGTTGTTGGCATTGATGTCTTTGGTGTCGGCGCGGACGCGGAATGTACCGTTTACGGTCAGCAAATCGTTGAAAATGCTGATTTTGTCTTCGTCTTTGCGGATGACGCTGCCCGAATTGACGTAATCGCTCGTCGTTGCCAATGCGGCGGCATCGCGCTCTACGCTAGCGGTTTCTGCAAATGCGGTGGGTAATGCCGCCAAGGCAGCGCATACAACGGCAAAGTTTTTTTGGATGTTCATGCCAATCTCCGATTGAAGGGTAAAAGGTATTTTTAACAAAAATTCCTAATCAATATTTGTTAGAAATTTACTAATTTTTGTAATCGAACGGCTGTAATCCTATGAAAGACGGCACAAACCGTCAAGAAGATTTAGAGTATTATGCTTATTTCCAAACTGATTTTGACGCATATCAATAGAGAAAGGTCGTCTGAAAACTTCCGGCAATATCCGTTCTGTTTTCAGACGACCTTTAGGGTTTGATTCAAGCTTTCGGCACGAACATCGCGTCCAAGATGTCGCCCAATGCCGTGCGGCGGGTTTTGCGGGTTTCCACCGCCAGCCGCCATTGCTCTTCATTTCCCCAAAAGACGAAGCGTTCCCGTGCGCGGGTGATGGCGGTGTAGAGCAGCGCATTGTTCAAGCCCGACAGCGCGTCATCTCCGCCCTGCTCTATTTTCCCCGACGGCGGCAACAGCCAGACTTCCCGATATTCCGAACCCTGACTTTTATGCACGGTCATGGCGAACGCGGAATCAAACTGCGGCAGGCGGCTGATGGCGATTTTTTTGAAACCGTCCGCATTCGGAAAATATGCCGCCAAGCCGTTCGCCGATTCCGCGTCGGGCATAATCAGCCCGATGTCGCCGTTGAACACTTCCAGCGTATAGTCGTTGCGCGCAATCATGATGATTTGTCCCGCAAACCACGGCGTATCCGCGCCCGCCCGATGTTTGCGTTGCAGATAGCGGCAATACTCTTCGTTAAACGCCTCCGCGTCCTGCCTCCATGCCGCCAAAACGACCACATCCGCCGCGTGTCCGAACGCCAGTGTCACATCGTTTTTATCGACTGCCTGCCAGTATTTTTCGTGTTTGCGGTAAAGCAGTTCCGCCTGCTGTTTCAGACGACCCTCGCGGATTTCCAGCTCGTCGGGGAACAAGGCAAACTGCGCCCAACCTTCCCCGCTCTTGCCCGATACGACCGCCCTCGCCAGACAGCCGATGCCGCTGTCTGCGCCGAAACGGTGGCTGACCGTCAATTGCGCGACGTTTTGCGACAAAGCCGGCGGATTTTCCTCCACGGGGAAACCGTGTTCCGGCAGATAAATACTCAGTTGCTCCGCCGTATCCTTATCCAAAACCGTCCGTCTCGACAACGCCGCCAACACCGCGCCGACACCGACCGAAGGCAGTTGGAACTCGTCGCCCAAAAAAATCACGCGGCAGCCCGACGGAATCGCACGCAGCAAGTGAAGCAGCAGGGAAACATCCAACATCGAAGCCTCATCCACCACCAATACATCCAAAGGCAGCGGATGGTTGCCGTCAAACGCAGGCAGCATTTGCGGCGGGCGCAGTTTCAAAAGGCGGTGAACCGTCTGCCCTTCCAGCACGGACAAATGATTGCGTACCGCGTCGGGCATCTCGAAACCGTCCACCGCACGATGCAGCGCGCGTGCCATATGCGCCGCCGCCTTGCCTGTTGGCGCGGCCAGAGCGATACGCGGCAGGCGCGTGGCAGAGTTGGTGCAAATCAGCCCCAAAAGTTTCGCCACAGTCGTCGTCTTGCCCGTACCCGGCCCGCCCGTAATCAGCATAAACGCTTGAAGCAGGGCAAGCCCCGCCGCATCCCGCTGCCCTGCGCTGCCTTTGTCGGCAAACCAACCGGACAAGTTTTGCGACGCGCTCATCCAATCCACAGGCTCGACTTCCGCTTCTGCCAAACGCTTGATTTCAGCCGCCAAATCATGCTCGAGTTGCCACATCCGCCCCAAAAACAACTTTCTGCCCTGCAACACCAACGGCGACGTGCCCTGCCCGACCGTCGGCGCCAATCCCGCCAATTCCTCCGCCTCGCCCTCATCCAGCCACACAAACGAGTGTCCGTTCTGCAAAGCCGCAAACAGCCGCAACACATACGGCGTCAGCGCCGCAGCATGCTCCGGTACGCAACGCTCCAGCAAATGCCCGGCCGCTTGAGCGGCGGCAAGGTTCAAATCATCGGCGGTATTCTCAGCCATTTTCGTTTCCCGTATTGAAAAAAGGTCGTCTGAAAACTGTTTTTCAGACGGCCTTCTTTTGTTGACCGCTATTTGCCTTCATCCAGCAGGGATAAGGGCTGCTGTGCCTTGCGCAATTCTTCCACTTCGTCCAGCAGGCGCATAATCAGGCCGAGTGCGGGAATGCCGGCATCGAAGTCGCGGCTCAGGCGCTGGGCGCGGCGGATGCGGGCGAGTTGGAAACCGCTGTACAAAGTTTGTTCCGGCCTGCCGTTTACGTTGATGATTTCTTCCTCTATCAGCTCTAGCAGCCAATCGCGGCGGCAGCGGCTGGCAGCGAGGATTTCTTCGAAAGTCAGGGTAATGTCGGTGTGTTGCGTCATGGTTTGTCCTTTCAATTTGATGCGCTTTTGCCGTCAAAGTGGGCGGCAAGCTGCGCCCATGCGGCGCGGTCGGCTTCGCTTTCGGCCTTGGGAACGCTGATGCGGATGTTGAGGTACAAATCGCCCGCTTCTTTGGCCGGAATGCCTTTGCCTTTCAGGCGTATGCTTTTACCGTTTTGGCTGTTGGCGGGCAGGTTGACCTGCAAGCGTCCCGCTGCGGTGGGAACGATGATTTTGCCGCCCAATACGGCTTCCCAAGGCTTGACGTCTATGGTCTGGTATACGTCTTTTTTGTTTTTAACGTATAAATTGGGTTTGTCGTGGAACTTGATTTTCAGATACAAATCGCCGTTTGCGCCGCCGTTGTAGCCGGGCAGGCCCTGTCCCGCCAAACGGATTTGCTGGCCTTCGGTAATGCCTTTGGGGATTTTGACGTTGAGGGTTTTGGTCTGATAACCGACGCGGCTGTATTCGTCCACGGTCGGCACGTTCAGGCTTAATGAGCGCTCCGCGCCGACATAAGCGGCGTAAATATCGATACTCAGTTCGGCGTGCTGGTCTTCGCCTTTAATCGGGCCGTCCGGCCTTGCGTGCGCTTGTCTCTGACTGCGGCCGAAGCCGGCAAACAAATCTTCAAAATTGAAATCGCCTGCGCCGAAAGGTTCGCCGCCGCGGTATTCGTAGCGGAAGCCGCCGGATTGCGCGCCGCCGAACGGATTGCCGCCTGCGCTGCGGCCGTAGGGGTTGGCCAGCAATTCGTCGTATTCGGCACGCTTTTCACGGTCGGATAAGGTTTCGTAGGCTGTGTTGATTTCGGCGGTGCGCTCGGCGGCGTCAGGTTCTTTGCTGACGTCGGGATGGTATTTGCGTACCAGTTTGCGGTAGGCCTTTTTAATGGTGTCGGCGTCGGCGGTTTTGTCCACGCCGAGAATTTCGTAATAGGTTTTTTCTGCCATATCGTTCTTCCGTCTTTATCATGTTAATCATTATGCCGTATTTGCTATTTATAAGGGCGGAAGGCATAGATTCAATACTCTAGGTGCACAAATAAACGGTTAAGGCAGGTAAGTATTAAAAAGGTCGTCTGAAAACGGAAATCCGGTTTTCAGACGACCTGTATTATATAGTGAAATCAATCGGCAACAGTTACAGGGCGGCGGTTGTTCAAATCCCATAGCCGTTTGGACAGTTTTCAGGGATTTTAAAAGCCAGCTGGAACGTACAGGAGCGTTTCTATTCCGTAGTCGGCTTTATAAGCTTTTTGCCTAATGCCCTGCTCTTCAGTTATCAAAACCTCCGTATTTAGATACAGAAATTTCTAAAATACTGCCCCCTTTACGGTAACGCCGAGTTTGATTCGGTGCTCTACCTTTACCCGGATAAATTCCTGTTCCTATTTCCATTCTAAAGTCGAAATGTTTCGGGTGGCGGGTAAATATTGCGTATTCACGAGATTCGATTTCCGACATTATGATTTTTTTGACTTTACCCAGTTTGGCTTCTGCATCTTTAATCTTCATGCCCGGATGTACCCCCGAAACCGTGTGACAGGCGGGAGAATAGGTGCTCAAAGAATCAATTTTTTTATGGAGTTTTATAGGAGAATCAGGATTGTCGTCTCCATCTTGCAAAGCGAAAACCATAACGTCTTTAGACAGCGTAATGGCAACAAATGCTACACCTTCGGCGTCGCTTGTTCTCTCCATTTTCGCCTTCGGGAATTTCTGTTTTACCTGCTTTAAGTTCTGCCCTAATTTAATTCCTGCGATGCTGTCTTTTTGAATCAAACATTCGGCAGCGGCCGGCATGGCAAGACCCAAAATTAACGCACTCATGATCCCAATTTTGTGCAACATGGTTACTTTCCTATTTAATAAAAATAGGATATTAACATATCAATATATCTATATGGCAAGGATATCGTTTCAGACGACCTGTATTAAGTAACGAAATCGATAGCTAAGAATGGCAAGGCGGCAGTTGCTTAAATCCCATAACTGCCATCAAAACCTCCTTTTTCAAATACAGAAATTCCTTCGATAAGTCCCGTTTTACGGTAACGCCGAGTTCGATTCGGAGTTTCACCTTTACCTGAATAAATTCCTGTTCCCATTTCCATTCTAAATGCGAAATGTTTCGGGTGGCGGGTAAATATTGCGTATTCACGAGATTCGATTGCCGACATTATGATTTTTTTGACTTTGCCCAGTTTGGCTTCTGCATCTTTAATCTTCATGCCCGGATGAACCCCCGAAGCCGTGTGACAGGCGGGAGAGTAGGTCTCCAAAGAATCAATTTTTTTATGGAGTTTTATAGGAGAATCAGGATTGTCGTCTCCATCTTGCAAAGCGAAAACCATAACGTCTTTAGACAGCGTAATGGCAACAAATGCTACACCTTCGGCGTCGCTTGTTCTCTCCATTTTCGCCTTCGGGAATTTCTGTTTTACCTGCTTTAAGTTCTGCCCTAATTTAATTCCTGCGATGCTGTCTTTTTGAATCAAACATTCGGCAGCGGCCGGCATGGCAAGACCCAAAATTAACGCACTCATGATCCCAATTTTGTGCAACATGGTTACTTTCCTATTTAATAAAAATAGGATATTAACATATCAATATCTCTATATGGCAAGGATATCGTTCCAGACGACCTATTATAGTGGATTAAATTTAAATCAGGACAAGGCGACGAAGCCGCAGACAGTAC
>CAUSDA010000083.1:0-11721 GCA_963529965.1 uncultured Neisseria sp. | reverse complement strand
CTTTGAGCTAAGGCGAGGCAACGCCGTACTGGTTTAAAGTTAATCCACTATATTTGCCTGCCGCTGCGGCACGACAACAGTAGCGTGCGGCTTTTTTCAGACGACCCGCTTGACTTTGCCTCTTGAGGGTTTACAGTACGGTCTTGGATATTTTCTACAATCTAGGATGAAGTCCTGCAAGCATTTGTGTTTCGACATTTGGGCGTATCGTTGGCGTTGAAGTGTTGCGGCGGTTTGTCGGATTTCACGATATTTGCCCACAGAAAGGAAACCCTATGGAAACCCTCACGCTTCATATCGACGGGATGACTTGCGGCGGTTGCGTCAAAAGTGTTACCCGCATTTTGACCGGCATCGACGGCGTAGCCAAAGCCGAAGTCAGTTTGGAAAACAAAAATGCCGTTATTGAATTCGATCCGGCGAAAACCAATGCGGCGGCGTTGATTGACGCGGTGGAAGACGGCGGATACGACGCGGCTTTGTGATTGCTTGCGAAAAGGTCGTCTGAAAACGGATTCCGGTTCATATAGAACCGAATCAGCCGTTTTCAGACGACCTTTTTTTACGTTTTCGCCGGATATAGTGGATTAACTAAATCAGGACAAGGCGGGGGAACGCCGTACTGGTTTAAAGTTAATCCACTATAAGCAAAACAAGATTCCGTCTCGGCGGCGGTCGTCTGAAAATGAAGCCTGCTTTTCAGACGACCTTATAACCAAAATTGATATCCGCCGAAGCAAACATTATTTCCGCTTTTTATTCTTTCGAGATAAAGTGCTTTGTAATCACTGCCTGTTCATGCTTGGTGCGTTACGTCCTTATCGGCAATGAATCGGGCGAATTGTTTTCCGAATTTTTCAGGAGTGTCGAATGAATATCCGCATACTGTCGCTGGCTGCCGTCATTGCTCTTTCCGCCTGCTCGCCCAAATCCGAACAGGCTGCCGACAAGGCGGCTGCGCCGGCGGCAAACGGCAAGGGCATTACGCTTTTAAATGTGTCTTATGATGTGGCACGGGATTTTTACAAAGAATACAACCCGTTATTTATTAAAGAATATCAGGCAAAGCATCATGGCGAGTCTATTGAAATCCAGCAGTCTCACGGCGGCTCCAGCAAGCAGGCTTTATCTGTGGCGAACGGTTTGGCGGCGGACGTGGTGACCATGAATCAGACTTCCGACATCGAGCTGCTCGAACAAAAAGGCTTGGTCAAATCCGACTGGGCAAAACGCCTGCCCGACCATGCCGTGCCTTATACCAGCACGACAGTTTTCCTCGTCCGCAAAGGCAATCCGAAGCAAATCAAGGATTGGAACGATTTGACCAAAGACGGGGTAAAAATCGTACTCGCCAACCCGAAAACCACGGGCAACGGCCGCTACGCCTTTTTGGGCGCATACGGCTACGGTTTGAAGGCGTTTGGCGGAGATGAAGGCAAAACCAAGGAATTTGTCGCTGCTTTGTTGAAAAACACGCCGGTATTTGAAAGCGGCGGCAGGGCGGCAACGACGACGTTCAGTCAGCGTAATATCGGCGATGTTTTGATTACTTTTGAAAACGAGGCGAATCATGTCAGCAAAAAACTGACTCAAGATCAATTTGAGATTGTTTATCCGAGCTACACGATTTTGTCGGAAACGCCGGTTGCCGTCGTGGACAGCGTGGCGGATAAAAAAGGTACGCAGCAGGCGGCGCAGGAATATCTGTCCTACCTTTGGAGCAAACCCGCCCAAGAGCTTGCCGCCAAATTGTATCTGCGTCCGCGCGACAGCGAAGTCCTCGCCGCACACAAAGCTGATTTCCCAGATATCGAAACGTTCAATCCGAATGAAAAATTCGGCACATGGCCGGAAATCATGAAGAAATATTTTGCCGACGGCGGCTTGGTGGACCAGCTCTCGCCCAAACGCTAAAAGAAACAATCCGCCCAACCGGCACGCCTTGTGCCCTACCCGCTTCGGCTTGCCAAACAGGCGCAAACAGCCCGAAACCTTTTTTCAGTCAGGTTTCGGGCTGCTTCGTTTTTGAATGAACGGCATCTTTTCAGACGACCTCGTCCATCAAACTTGGCACATCATTTCACACACGGATTGTCCAAAACGACCGAGACATCGCGTTCGGCTTTGTTCATATAGGTCATGCGGACTTTCTTGCCTTTGAATTCTGCCTCGACGACGGATTCCAACGTGGCGACATCTTGGATGAAGCCGAATTTTTTGTCTTTTGCGGAAATGAATTTGACCGGTTTTTCATGGAACAGCGAGTAGAAAGACACGCCTTTATAACCTGCGGTCACGGCGCATTGCGTTTTGCTGTCGGTGGCGATGACGGAAGAAAGCGTATGAGGCTTGTGGGTACGGTCGGCGAAGGTGGTGTAGGAATCATACGATCCGAAGCTGATCCTTAATGCAAAGGTATTGCCAAGCCATTCATAGCTCGTCCTGTCTTCGGGAAGATTTTTTGCAATGGCTTTTTTGCTTGCAAAGAAAGAGCATTCTTGGGTTTTGTGGTTGCAGACTTTTCTGACGCTGAACTGCTTGTCCGGAGAAGTAATGATGGTTGCGGCGGCAAGGCTGTTTGCGCTTGCTGCGGCGAACACACAGCTTAAAAGAAGTGAGCGGATGGGAAGGGACGGTTTCATTTTTTGTTTGGTGTATCGGTTGGTTTTTTAATCTTGATTGAGTGGGTTTGAATGCAATGACGCACTCAATAATACCTGTGGCGGAATGACTGCCGATATGTTGATTTCAATCTATCAAACAGATAATCCGAAGGTCGTCTGAAACTGCTTTTTCAGCGTTTCAGACGACCTATAGTGGATTAACTTTAAACCAGTACGGCGTTGCCTCGCCTTGCCGTACTATCTGTACTGTCTGCGGCTTCGTCGCCTTGTCCTGATTTAAATTTAATCCACTATATATTTGCTTTGCGGCGCAGGTTTAGCGGAAGAAGTCACCCATGCCTGCGGGCAGGCCTTGGGTGAATGCGCCCATGGTTTTGTTGGTGGTTTCTTCGGCTTTTTCAGAAGCGGCGTTGATGGCGGCGAGCACCAAATCTTCCAGCATTTCTTTGTCGTCTGCGGCTTCTTGAATCAGGTCGGGGCTGATTTCGAGTTTACGCACGACGTGGGCGCAGGTCATCACGACTTTAACCAAGCCGTTGCCCGCTTCGCCTTCTACTTCGGTTTCGGCAAGTTTCGCTTGCGCTTTTTTCATGTTTTCCTGCATTTGCTGCGCCTGTTTCATCAGGCCGCCTAATCCGGCTTTTCCGAACATATTTAAAACTCCTGTGGTTGAATCGTTAAGGTTATGGGGTCATACCGTTTGGTGTGAAGGGTCGTCTGAAAGCGGGTTGACGGTTTTCAGACGACCTGAATGTTTATGTATCCGAAGGAAAACGGAAATTCCCGATTGCCGTTATTCCGCCTGCTCCGCCAGTTCCAAAGAATCGGGCTGCCATTGGGCTTCGAAAACTTTTAAAACCTGACGCGCGGTTTCGTCGGCTTCGAGCAAATCCTGCGCCTGCTGCCTGCCTTCGAGCTGGAGGCGTTGGCGGCGCATGGTCGGGGTTTCCCAGCCTGCGTCGTCGCGCCACGGTTCGGTTTGCAATTTCAACGGAAGGCCGTAGGCTTCGGCAAGCGTGTTTTTGATTTTGTCGAGCCGCTCTTTGTTGGCGGTGGCGCGCGCTTCGTCGGTCAGCGACAGCATCATCAGATGGCTGTCTGCGTCGTAGTGCGTCCATGCGGCGTGTTGCGCCAGCATTTGCGCGGCGCCGAGCTTGCGGGCGAAGTGTCGGACGATTGCCGCCCAGTTTTCAGTAGAGAACTCGGGTAGTGGGGCGAACTGCGTGTCTTCTTCATCGTCGCCGTCTTCTTCGGCTTCCGATTCTGCTTCTGCCGTATCGGCAGGGACGGCGTGTTCCCAATCCGGCGGCGGAGGCATGTCTGCGCTGTCTTCTACGGGGTAGTCATGCTCGGGCGAACCGTAATCGTAGAAAGGCTCTGCGGGAGCTTCATGCGCAAATGCTTCTGCGTCCACGGCTTCTGCGACTGGGGTCGTCTGAATTAGGTTTGTGTTTTCAGACGACCTTTCAGACAAGGAAACGTCGGCTTCGTTGTTTACTGCCTTGTTATCGGAAACTTGGTTTTCAGACGATGTTTCGGCTTGAGGGGGCGTCTGAAACGGCGTTTCTGCTTCGTTTGCGGACGGAGTGTTTGTCTCTGCTGCGTCAGAGGTCGTCTGAACGCTCGCATCCGCCGTTTGGGCGGGCGTGTCCGATACGGTTTCCACATCGCTTGGTGTGTCTTCCCAAGGTGGAACGTCATTCTTTTCTTGAACAGAAACCGGTTCGGCAACCTTGTTTTCAGACGACTTTGCAGGCGTGGAGGTCGTCTGAACGGGCGGGTTGGCGGCTTCAGACTGGGGAAGTTGCAAAGGCTTTTTTGCGGTATGGACACCCGTTTCAGCAGAATGCAGCTCGGTATTTTCAATATGTCCGCCAACGTCATGCGCATCCGCCGCCAGCGGCGCAAACGCAAGCATACGCAGCAGGGTCATGACGAAGCCGGCGTATTCATCGGGCGCAAGGCTCAAATCCTGTTTGCCATGGATAGTGCATTGATAATAAAGCTGGATTTGTTCGCCGCTGAGTGCCTGGCTCAGTTGCAACAGGGTTTCGCGCTCAGGGTCGTCGTGTGCCAAAGCGGAAGGAACCGCCTGTATCAAGGCGAGGCGTTGCAACAGCATGGCAAGTTCGCCCAACGCGCTGTCAAAGCCGATGGCGCGCGCCGCCATTTCCTGCGCTTTCTCCAGCAGGGCTTCGCCGTCCTGGTTGACGATACCCGCCAGCAGTTCGTACAGGTATTGCTTGTCCACCGCACCAATCATTTGGCGGACGTCTTGCTCGGCAACGCTGCCCGAACCCATGGCGATGGCTTGGTCGAGCAGGCTCAGGGCATCGCGCATCGAGCCTGCGGCGGCACGGCCCAAGAGTTGCAGGGCGGCAGGTTCGTAGGCGATGTTTTCGTTGTTTAAAACATGGGCAAGGTGGTCGGCAACCTGTTGCGAAGTCATGTTGCGCAAGACAAATTGCAGGCAGCGGCTCAAAACGGTAATGGGAACTTTGTGCGGATCGGTGGTGGCAAGGATGAATTTGACGTGTTCGGGCGGCTCTTCCAGCGTTTTCAGCATGGCGTTGAACGCGCTTTTGGAGAGCATATGTACTTCGTCGATGATATAGACTTTGTATTTGCCGGCGGTCGGCGCGTATTGGGCGTTTTCCAATACTTCGCGGATGTTGTCGATGCCGGTATTGGAAGCTGCGTCGATTTCCAGCAGGTCAACGTAGCGTCCGGTGTCGATTTGCGTACAGCTTTGGCACACGCCGCAAGGCTCGCCGTGTTGCGCGTTTTCGCAGTTCAGGCTTTTCGCCAGAATACGGGCGATGGTGGTTTTCCCTACCCCGCGCGTACCGGTCAGCAGGTAGGCATGGTGCAGGCGGCTTTCGTCCAGCGCGTTGCGCAAGGCTTTGACGACGTGTTCCTGACCGACTAAATCGGCAAAGGTTTTCGGACGCCATTTACGGGCAAGAACTTGATAAGCCATAAGGTTTTCTCTGCTGGAAATAAATCGGAAGGTCGTCTGAAAAGTGGTTGAACGCCTTTCAGACGACCTTGAAAGATGCCTGGTATTTTAGCATTTTTTTGATTTTTATTAAGGATTTTCTGTCTGCATATCGGGAAAGGCGCGTGTATAATCGTTAGAATATTACAAAATCTAAAATATCTTGAAGAACAAATCACTATGTCTGAAATCATCTTACGCAATCATTCCGCATCCATGCAGATAAACACCCTGGGCGCATATGTGGACAATTTGGTTTTACACGGTCGGGAAGTGTTATTCCCGAAAACCAGCGTCCAAGTCGGTACTGACACAAAATTACGCGGCGGGATGCACGTCTGCCTGCCGCAGTTCGGACCGGACAGTAAAAACCATCTGGCGCAACACGGTTTCGGCAGAACCTCTACTTGGCAAATCCGTTATCAAAACGAATCGGATGTCGGCTTGAGATTGATCAGTACGGCAAAAGGCTACGAAAACGTCGAATGGCTGCTGGATTACAGCCTGCCAAACGAAAACGAAGCAGTCACTACATTGACCGTCTGCAATTACGGCGACGCGCCCGTGCGCACTTCGCCCGGTTTCCATCCCTATTTCCCCGCCGTCGGCACCCAATTCGATTTCAACGGCGCGCCCTACGACGCCGACTATATCGCACACACGGAATTTGTCGCTTCACCATCGGATACACATGTTGCGTTTGACGGATTAAAACTCGACATCCGAACGCAAAATCTGCCCGTTTACGCGCTTTGGAGCGACCGCAACGGACAATACACCTGCGCCGAGCCTACCGCCGAAGGCAACGCCTTTTTATCGCCTGCGCGCGGCGGACAGTTTGTTTCCGGACATGGCAAAAAGCGTTACGGCATGAAAATCCGTTTGATTGCTTGAGTTTGGAGTGGATTTGTTTCAGGCCCTCAAATAAAAAACCACCTTGGAGAAGGTGGTTTTTGAACATTACAAACCGTTGTTGTTGATTGCATTGGCAATGTCGCGCACGGCGGTAACATACATCCGGCTGTTGTTATACTGCCAAACCGTATAGAAATTATTCAGACCGAGATAATATTCAAATACGCCCGGACTGGTTTCCAAGCTGAACAAAACGGCTTTCTCATTGTCGGCAACCGCTTTTTGCGGAACCACACCCATTGCTTTGAAATCGGCAACGGTACGATTCAATGCGGTTTTTTCATCAATGATGGCTTTTAAATCAGGCGTAATCGTCAGATTGACGGGAACAATCATTTTGCCGCCTGTTTTCCAACCGTGCTGCTTCATATAATTGGCAACAGAAGCGGCAACGTCGCCGATATTGTTCCAAATATCGCGGTGTCCGTCGCCATCATAATCGACCGCCCATTTGCGATAGCTTGAAGGCATGAATTGCGGCATACCCATTGCGCCCGCATAGCTGCCTTTGAAGTCAAAAACGTTCTCTTTTTCTTCTTTTGCCATCAGCAAAAGCTCAATCAGCTCGTTTTGGAAAAATTCGGCACGGCGCGGATAATCAAAACCCAAGGTACTCAAAGCATCGGCAACGCGGAAGCTGCCCGTGTTTTTACCGTAGTTGGTTTCAATGCCGATAATTGCCACAATCAGCTCGGCAGGTACACCGTATTTGCGTGCCACATCATCGATAACGGCACGGTTGGCAGCGTAAAACTGTTTGCCGCCGTTAAATTTCGTCGCGCCGGAGTTGCCCGTGCGGAATTCATACCAAGGGCGGGAAGTTGACGGGCGGTACATGATATTGATGATATTGCCCTTGTAAACCACGCCATTAAAAAAGTTTTGCAGCTCGGCTTCTGTAAACTGCTTTTTCGCTGCCTCATAACGGATAAACTGGCGGACATTGGTATTGGCATTAAAGCCGCTGCTGGCAACCGATTCCGCAGCAGAATCAAAAGCAGGACGCTGGTTTTTGCTTTGATTGATCGGCTCAACCGTTTTAGCAGACTCAACGTTTGTTTTGGTTGTATTGCAAGCAACAAGCAGCAACGCAGTTGATATCGCAAGAGAAGGAATAAGTTTTTTCATATCTGGATTTATAGTCACTAAGGAAGCAGTCTTAATTATGCAAAAAGGTCGTCTGAAAGACGGTAGGAATATACATTCCATTCCCTTTCAGACGACCTTTTAAGACTGTCTATTACTCGGCAGCCGCAACAACAGCAACGGTAATCGCAGCAACAGCGTCAGTGTGCAGAGCCACTTCAACTTCGTACTCGCCTACGGCTTTCAGAGGGCCGTTAGGCAGGCGGACGTTGGATTTTGCAGCTTCAACGCCTGAAGCAACAATCGCAGCAGCGATGTCGGCATTGGTAACGGAACCGAACAGACGACCGTCCACACCGGCTTTTTGAGCGATAGTGATGGTTTGACCGTCCAGTTTTTCTTGACGTGCTTTAGCATCGGCCAAGATTTCGGCTTGTTTGGCTTCCAATTCGGCACGGCGTGCTTCGAATTCTTTCATGTTGGCTTCAGTAGCGCGTTTGGCTTTGCCGGCAGGAATCAGGAAGTTGCGGGCGTAACCGTTTTTCACGGTAACGATGTCGCCCAGGTTGCCCAAACCGCCGATTTTCTCTAACAGAATAATTTGCATGATTTAAACTCCAAAATTATTTGTGTTGATCGGTGTAAGGCAACAGAGCCAGGAAGCGTGCGCGTTTGACTGCAGTAGCCAATTGGCGTTGGTAATGTGCTTTGGTGCCGGTGATGCGGGCAGGGATGATTTTGCCGTTTTCAGAAATGAAGTCTTTCAGCAAATCAACTTGTTTGTAATCGACTTCTTGGATTTTTTCAGCCGTAAAGCGGCAGAATTTTCTACGTTTGAATGATTGACGAGCCATTGTCGTTTAACCTTTATATTCTTTAATGTTCTGTATGCGGAGTATCGGCCTTGGGAAGCGTTTGCTTCGCTGTGCGAGAAAGCCTTCTGCTTCAACCATCGTATCTTGCCGATACTGCCATTCTTCAGCCTGCTTACCTAAAATACGCGCGGGAATTTCAAAACTGACCAGGCATTTTTGCCCGTTTTCTTCCTGCCAAGATTCATGTTTTAACATAATATCCAAAACAGGGATTCCTGCCGGCGTGTATCTCAAGGATTCAACCTTGTAAATCAAGGCGGTAAGCTTTGTAAGATTATCCAATCTTATTCGGCTGCTGCAACTTCTTCAGCCGCACCGTTCAGCAAGTTTTTTGCTTTTTCGCCGCCCAGCATAGGAGAGGCTTCGGTTACAGCATGTTTTGTTTTGATGGTCAGATGGCGCAGTACGGCATCGTTAAAGCGGAAAGCGGTTTCCAGCTCTTCAACTACTTCAGGAGTAGTTTCGATGTTCATCAAAACATAGTGTGCTTTGTGGATTTTGTTAATCGGGTAAGCCAGTTGACGGCGGCCCCAGTCTTCCAAGCGGTGGATTTTGCCGCCGGCTTCGGCAATCATGGTTTTGTAACGTTCAACCATAGCAGGCACTTGCTCGCTTTGATCAGGATGAACGATAAACACGATCTCATAATGACGCATGTTATCTCCTTATGGATGATTAAATACAGCCTTTTGCCATGCGAAAGCAAAAGGCAAGGTTGAAAGCGTCGGATTATAACCGAAATTCAAGTCTGTCACAAGCAGACAATGCTGTCTGAAAATATTCTGTTTTCAGACGACCTCTATCCTCATCAAATCATCCTTATTTATCCCGCCGTGACATTCCAGATAAACTTCAACATCATTCCCCTGCCAAACACAGGCAACAGCAAATCCATCAGACAACATCGCTGTCATTCCATGCCAATCCGAACATCCGCACACCTGTATTTCCTTTTTTCCATCTGCTTTAAATCGATAGCCAACCTTGCGCATATCCTCGGGAAAATCCAAATCCGCCGCCTTCAACAGTGCTTCTTTAATGCACCACAGTCGATAAAATTCTTCCTTATCCCAATCTCTGGATGCCAAATATTCCTTTTCCCACTCAGCACATACCCACTCCGCCAGCGCCTGAAAATCACGAAAACGGATTTTTTCAACATCCACACCGGCGGACAGACTATTCGGCGTACACAACACCGCAGCAATGCCGTGACTATGGCTGAGCGAAACGATTGGATGTTTTGATTTTTGTTTCAGGGCGCGACTGACTTTCCAATCTATTCTTTCCGACAATTGCGGTGATTGGACTATCCTCTGCCTATCATGTTGACTTAAAGAGTCATCACAATAATTTTCGGCAAGTAGCTCATCTCCGAGCAGGCAATACAAATGCTTCTTCATCGGACATCCAAAACAAAATTTTCTAAAACCAAAATGAGCCGGCAGCATATACCCACCGGCTCATTTCAACACATTGCAAGCATCAAGCTACCATTTAAAGATAACAGTTAGACCAAATTACCGCCAAACCATAATTTGGTCGTTACACTTTTAATGCAAGCTTCCTTTTAAGACCACTCGGCTGTTCCAAGTAGCAACATGGCATTCATACTCATTGCCGCCAACGGTTTTTTTGTCAAAATAGCTGACTAAGCGTACGGATTTCGCTTTTCTTTGTACCGCAGTGCTTTGGAAGCGTTTCACTGTACTCAAGAAAGCACGCTGGCAGGACTCCTCCGGACTTTTACCGACCATGTTGGCAATTTGACGGGAGACCAAAGTGGTATTACCGGTGCTGCCGTAAGAAACTTTGATATTAGGATTCAGAACAGATTTCGCTTCATCGGAATTCAGTGCAACACTTGCCTTACACATATAAACGTCATTTTTTCCTTTGCCATTCACTTTATGCCCTTCCCCCACACTGCGGCATGCTCCTGAAGCTTTCCCGGCATGTTGTTCATGAGATGAAGCCGAGCCTGAATTTCCGGCAGAAGATTCCGATTTTGATTGGTTACTAGCACATGCAGAAATGGCTAACACTGAAGACAAAGCGATTAGATAAGAAAAACGGCGCATTTCAATGACTCCCGAAAGTAGTTTGTAAATAAGGATTACGATTTGTTATTGTAATGCATTGCGGATTATCTGATAAGAAATAAATCACCCCTTCTTTTACAAAAATTCCCTCTCACCGCACGACTTCAAATATTGTTATAAAGCAAATTGTATGAACTCTCTCTTTCAGACGACCTGCAATTCGCCACACACATAAAATCATCTGAAAAATAGACAAACTTTATCATCAACCGTTAGACTGCCCAGATTATGTTACGGATACGCTTATGAATATCTTAATTTCCAACGACGATGGCTACCTAGCCCCCGGCATTGCTATTTTGGCACGCGTTGCAGCAGAATTTGCCAATGTCCGCGTAGTTGCACCCGAACGCGACCGTAGCGGCGTCAGCAATTCTTTAACACTTGACCGCCCGCTGCAAATAAAAGAAGCCTCAAACGGTTTTTACTATGTCAGCGGAACGCCAACCGACTGTATCCATGTCGGACAACACGCCCTGCCCGATTTCAAACCCGATTTGGTTTTATCCGGAATAAACAATGGTGCCAACATGGGAGACGACACCCTCTACTCAGGTACAGTCGCCGCAGCAACCGAAGCCTATCTGATGGGCATTCCCGCCATCGCTTTTTCATTGAATGATTCACGCGGCCGCTACTGGAAAACCGCTGAAAAATCCGTTTGGATGTTGCTAGAATATTTGTTAAAAAATCCTCCTAAAGAGCCTATCTTGTGGAATATCAATATCCCCGCAGTCATGCCTGAAGACATACAGGGCATTAAAATTACGCGATTGGGCAGAAGACACCACGAGCAAAGTATCGTCCCCATGCACAATCCGCGCGGAGAACCGATTTACTGGATAGGGCCGGTCGGCAACATTTCCGACCAAGAGGAAGGCACCGACTTTGGAGAGTGCGAAGCAGGGTTCATTACCATCACCCCCCTGCAAATCGACCTGACAGCCTATAACCAACTCCAAAGCGTCAACGAGTTTTGGCAAGGCATAAAAACTTCAAACACATAACCTTTTCAGACGACCCACTTCTGATATAGTGGATTAACTTTAAATCAGGACAAGGCGACGAAACCGCAGACAGTACAGATAGTACGGAACCGATTCACTTGGTGCTTCAGCACC
>CAUSDA010000082.1:0-11789 GCA_963529965.1 uncultured Neisseria sp. | reverse complement strand
CTGTACTGTCTGCGGCTTCGTCGCCTTGTCCTGATTTAAATTTACTCCACTATATTTATTCCGCCAAACCGTTCAGCCTTTCGGATAAAACCGCACCACATTTTCTCCTTCGGGCAGCGTCAATTTCTTCACAGCATGACCGTACACGGTTTCGAGCGTGACGGTCAGACCGCCTTCGGTTTCAAAAATCTTATCCACAAACGCATCAGCTGCTTGGGCGTCGCTGAATTTCAAGGCGTGCCACAAGCCCAGGGTTTCCATGTCCTGCCGGAACGTCGCCGCCTTGCGGTAGCTCAATTCGAGCTTGGCGGTGTCGGTCACGGGGTCGTAGAAACCGTTGTCGGCAAGCATGTCGCCGAGGTCGTGCATATCGATTAAGGTCGGCGTTTCACACGCTATCCCCGCGCTTTTCAGACGGCCTGTCAGCTCGGTCAGGCTGTCGCGGCCGAAATGGGTGAAGAATAATAAACCGTCTGTTTTCAAGGCGTTTGTCCAGTTTTTGAGGACGGGCAGGATTTCGTCCGCACGGGGCAGGCTGAGGTTCGCCCACAACATATCGGCAGTGGCTTCGGGCAGCGGGTCGGTGAGGGCTTGGCAGTGTTGGGCGACGGTTTTGCCGGTGAGCTTTTGCCAAAAACCGCTTTTGCGCGCGGCTGCGGCGGTTTGGAGGAATTCGGCGCGCGGGTCGTATTCTTCGAATACCGCATTAGGATAGCGCGCGGCAAGCAGGCTGCGGCTGATGTCCGCGTCCGCACCGACCAACAGAACGTGTTTGGGCGCGTTTCGGACGATTTGCAGCCGCTCGTCGGTGTCTTGGGCGAGATGGCGGTGGATTTGCCAGCGTTTGTCTTGGGGGTTCATGTTTCAGACGACCTTTTTCTTCTTTTTGAAGGGTGGGTTTGCGTGCCGCCATTTAGGGGCAGTATGGATTTCTTTTAATTTCAATCGACTATGTTAAAAAACAGTAACCGCTGCGTTCGGTTACCGGCTTCCTCTTTTGTCCGGCGGGAGGGAATGGCTCTATTTTATTCCGTACATCCAAAACCACCCCCATCCTAACCTTCCCCCGCCGGACGGGGGAAGGGACAAGGCTGCCGTTGCGGCAGCGCAGCATCGTTCCCGCCGACGGATTTCACACTCTGAAGCCTCGTCATTCTTTAAGTTTTGGATTCACGCCTGAACGGCAACAGCGGCACAAGGTTTTCAGACGACCTTTTCGACAAAGCCGCGGTAACGCTCGGCAAATTCGTCGGCGTGGCTTAAAAACGGGGCGTGTGCCGCTTTTTCCATCAATACCAATTCGCTGTCCGCCAGGTGGCGGTTGAGGTATTCGCCCATGCGCGGCGGGGTGATGGCGTCTTTTTGTCCGAACACCAACAGCGACGGGGCTTGGATACCGGAAAGCAGGGGGCGGGCATCGGCTTGGTTGACGGCGTCCAACGCGGCTTGCAGGGCGGGCGGTGCGCCGTGGCGGGAGAGGTCGGGCAGGATGTTGCCGATGATTTCGGCGGCGTTTGGTGTGTGCAGCAACTGTAATTGTAGAAACTGTTTGATATGTTTGGCATAATCCTGCCGGAACGCGCCGACCATCTTGCCCAAAGCGGGATTGGACAGGCCTTCGGGGTAGTCCGCGTCGGCGGTCAGGCGGGCGAAACTTGCGGTCAGGCAGAGCGAGCGGACTTTGTCGGGGCGGCGTGCGGCGAGATGGAGCGCGACCAAGCCGCCGAGCGACCAGCCGAGGATGTGGGCGGGCGCGTCGATTTCTTCGGCGAAGGCTTCGGCAATTGCGGCGATGTTGAAAGGTTCGGCAAAGGGCGCGTCGCCGTGTCCGGGCAAATCGAGGGCGCAGATGTCCCAATCGGCACTCAGGCGCGGGATGAGGTCGTCGAAGACGTGGCGGTTCGCTGCCCAGCCGTGTATCAGATAAACTTTTTTGGCGGAGTGCGGCATGGCTGTTTTCTCTATGGATGTGTTTTCTTGGTGGCGCAATGCGGGATGGCGGAACAAAAGCCGTTGCGTATTATGCCACGCCTTGGTTTCAGCGTGCGAAACCCGGCCGTATGGCGGTTTTTGCGGCGGCTGTGCGGCGGACTTGGAAGAGTTTTTTACGGATGCGGCAAACAGTTGCCCCTTGTGTTTCCGCACTATACAGGGCGGGGCGGTGTGCGGCGGCTGTCAGAAGAAGCCGCCGGCATTTGAGCGGATGTGGGCTTCGCTGTATTATGAGCCGCCCGTCAGCAGTATGATACGCGCGTTGAAGCATTTGGCTGACCTCGGCATGAGCCGTCCGCTGGCGGAACTGATGCGCCGCCATGCGCCCGACTGGCTGGAAACGGAGCATTTCGATTTTGTGCTGCCCGTGCCGTTGAGCAAAGAAAGGCGGCTGCACCGCGGCTTCAACCAAAGCGAGGAATTGGCGGATATTCTGTCCGGACATTACGGCTGGACGCTGCTGCCGCGGCAGACGGTTTTCAGACGACATTGCGAGCCGCAAAGCACGCTGAAAAGCGCAGACAGGGTTCGCAATATAAAAAATGCTTTTGAAATCAATGGTCATATCTCGAAAAACTGTAATATTTTGTTAATCGACGATGTGTTCACCACCGGCTCGACGCTGGACGAACTGGCGCGGACGCTGAAAAAATCAGGCGCAGGCAAGATTTTTTGCTGGAGTTTGGCGCGTCCGCCAATGAAAAAATAGCTAAAGTTTTTGACACCTGCGGAACATTTCGGCATTATGCCCCTCTATAAGTGATTGATTTATATGTTTACCATAGTTTTGTACCAACCCGAAATCCCGCCCAATACGGGCAATATCATCCGATTGTGCGCCAACACCGGAGCCGATTTGCATCTGGTCAAGCCGCTCGGTTTTCCGCTGGATTCGGCAAAAATGAAGCGCGCAGGTTTGGATTATCACGAGTTTGCAAAACTGACGGTACACGAGAATTTCGAAGATTGTCTCCAAGCCTTGGAAGGCCGCCGCATTTTCGCGCTGACCACCAAAGGCAAGACCCGTCCCGATGAAGTTTCTTTTGTTGAGGGCGATGTCTTTTTGTTCGGTCCCGAGACACGCGGCCTGCCCGCCGAAATCCTCGACACCCTGCCCGAAGGGCAAAAGCTGCGCCTGCCCATGAAGTCCGGCAGCCGGAGCATGAATCTTTCCAACACCGTCGCCGTGATTCTGTTTGAAGCATGGCGGCAAAACGGTTACGCAGGCGGTGTATAACATCCGCTGGGGAGTCTCCCTGAGCCGTTTGACAAAAACCAAGGCCATACTGTCCGAAAACAGCTTGGTTTTTGTCAAACCGCCGATACGTCGTCTGAAACCGCCTGGGAGCCATCCCGCCGCGTTATCAACTCTAGAACGGACTACGTTTTGACTTTATCTAAAACTACCCTTTTCTCCACCCTGACTGCCGTTGCAATCAGTATTCTTTCCATTCATTCCGCCTCTGCCGACTCCATCGTCCGTGCCGAGAAGCTGAGTTCCTCAGCCAACCGCAGCTACAAAGTCGCCGGCAAACGCTACACGCCGATGACCAAAGTATCCAACTTCAGCCAAACCGGCAACGCCTCATGGTACGGCAACCAGTTCCACGGCCGTAAAACCTCCAGTGGCGAGCGTTACAATATGAACGCCCTGACCGCCGCCCACAAAACCCTCCCCATTCCCAGCTACGCCCGTGTGACCAACACCAAAAACGGTAAAAGCGTCATCGTCCGCGTCAATGACCGCGGCCCTTTCCACGGCAACCGCGTGATCGATGTTTCCAAAGCTGCCGCCCAACAATTAGGTTTCATCAACCAAGGCACGGCACATGTCAAAGTCGAGCAAATCGTTCCGGGTCAAAGCACCCAAGTTTATGATGGCAAAGATATTTTCGTCGATTTGAAATCCTTCGGTACCGAACGCGAAGCGCAAGCCTATATGAACCAGGCGGCGAGAAACCTTTCCGCCGGCATGATGAACCCGAGAGTTTCTCTGGAGAAACGCGACTACGAATACGTCGTCAAAATGGGTCCGTTCACCTCGCAAGAGCGTGCCGCCGAAGCCGAAGCCAAAGCACGCGGTCTGATTCAGGCAGCTTCGCTGTCCCTCTAAGCCGCATCCGTGTTTTCAGACGACCTGTTGCAAGACAGGTCGTTTTGTATTGAAGCTAGGTACAAAGCCGTCGTATCCTTGCCTCCTTTCCCTTGTATAGTGGATTAAAATTGCAATGATACGGCGTTGCCAACGCCCTTATGTACTACCCGTACACGGCGGGCGTTGCCGCCTTGTCTCATTTTTATTTTAATCCACTATAATTCCCCGCTTCTCAACCAAAGGAATCCCCACCATGTCCTTCCCACCTTGCCCGCAATGCCAATCCGAATACACCTACGAAGACGGCAGCCAATACATCTGTCCCGAATGCGCGTTTGAATGGACGGAAAACGACGGCGACGCCGCCGAAGAAACCCTGAGCGTCAAAGATGCCAACGGCGCCGTGTTGCAAGACGGCGACACTGTCGTCCTGATTAAAGACCTCAAAGTCAAAGGCAGCTCCATGGTCATCAAGCAAGGCACCAAGGTAAAAGGCATACGCCTGCAAGAAGGCGACCACAATATCGGTTGCAAAATCGACGGCAGCGCGATGAATTTGAAATCAGAGTTTGTCAAAAAAGCATGATGTTGGTATAATGACCGTTGGTGGGTCGCTAGGCCGACCTGAAAACCGTTTGTAAAGCTACTTGTCTCCGTAAGGGTTGCTTTCAAACGGTTTTCGCCTTTTTCGACAGGGATAGGCGTTGCACCAATTGACGGCAGCGATATTTCGTCCGCCACATCAAACAAAGGTCGTCTGAAACCTGTTTTCGGTTTCAGACGACCTTTTTCATGGTTCGGCAAAATGGCTGTGTCGAATCAAAACGCATCTGCAGGCATTTTGCCGTATCGGGATTTTTCGTTATCGGACTGTTGCCCGATTTGGCTTAGTCCAGCAACGCGTCCACAAACGCGCGCGCGTTAAACGGGCGCAAATCGTCTATGCCTTCGCCCACGCCGATATAGCGGACGGGGACGGGGCGGTCGGAAGCAAGCGCGGCGAGGATGCCGCCTTTTGCCGTACCGTCGAGTTTGGTCACAATCAGCCCCGTCAGCCCCAGCGCATCGTCAAAGGCTTTGACTTGGTTGACGGCGTTTTGCCCAATGTTGGCATCGAGGACGACGATGATTTCGTGCGGCGCGTCGGGCATCGCTTTTTGCAGCACGCGCTTCACTTTTTTGATTTCTTCCATCAAATGAAGCTGCGTGGGCAGGCGGCCGGCGGTGTCGGCCAGCACGATGTCGATGCCGCGCGCTTTGGCGGCTTGGACGGCATCGAAGCAGACGGCGGCGGAATCGCCCGTGGTTTGCGAAATGACGGTTACGTTGTTGCGTTCGCCCCATGCTTGAAGCTGCTCGCGGGCGGCGGCGCGGAAGGTGTCGCCTGCGGCAAGCAGCACAGATTTGCCCTGCGCTTGGAAATATTTGGCGAGTTTGCCGATGGAAGTAGTTTTGCCCGCGCCGTTGATGCCCGCCAGCATGATGACGAACGGCTCCTTCGTGTCGGGCAAGACCAGCGGTTTTTCCAACGGCTTAATCAGGTCGTACAAGGCTTCTTTCAATGCGCCGCGCAACTCGTTGCCGTCTTTCAGCCCCTTAAGGCTGACGCGGTTGCGCACGTCTTTCATCAGGTATTCCGTCGCTTCCATGCCCATGTCGCTGGTAATCAGCACGGTTTCCAGCTCTTCGTACAAGTCTTCGTCGATTTGCCCGCCGCCGAACACGCCCGCCAGCGATTTCGCCATTTTGTCGCGCGATTTGGTCAAACCCTGTTTCAAACGCGCCGCCCAGCCGAGTTTGGGTTCGGTTTCGGATGGTTCAGAAGTTTCAGACGATGTGGCGACGGCTGTATTTTCAAAGGCCGGTACGGAATGTTCTTCGGATGCGGCAGGCGCGGCTTCAGCTTGGGTTTCTAAAGTTTCGACGGTTTCTGCGGTTTCAGACGATCCGTCGCTGACCGCGTCATGGACGTGTTCTACCGCTGCGGAAACATTTTCGGCAACGGTTTCGCGGATGGCTTCCACGCGTTCTTCCACCTGTTCGACCGTTTCAGACGACGTTTCGCCAACCGCCTCGCGGACGTGTTCGACCGTTTCGGAAACATGTTCAACCACAGTCTCGCAGATTTCTTCGGCGTGCTCTTTGGCACTTTCTACCGCCGTTTCGACTGCTGCCGTCAGCTCCTCCACTTTTTCGCCGACATTTTCCTGAACCGTTTCAAGCGTTTGCGAAACGGCAGCTTCAGCGTTCTCTACGGCTTCGGTGGCGGTTTCCTGAATGCGGGTTTCTTCTTGAGCTGGCGTTTCCTGTTTTTTCTTGCGGCGGAAGAAGCTGAACATTGAATTTTCCTTTTAATTTTAGAAACTTGAAATAGGGCGTATTGTAGCGTATTTTGCGCAGCAAGGTCGTCTGAAAACGTGATAATCGAATAAGGTTTGCTGACGTGTTCCGCGGATGGAAGTACAATACCCGTCTTCTCGGTTTCTGCTATTCGGGGCGCCGCATCGTCCTCAAGTGGAATAAGGTCGTTTTACTCCGTATCGTTTTGATTTTTAAAAGGTAAGCCAAAATGAAAAGAATATTTTTTACCATCCTGTTTTTGTCTACGGCTGCCTATGCCAGTCATACCTATTCATCGGACAATTTGACTTGCACATACCAAGATTTGACCGCCCCAAACAGCCAACCGCAAACAACGGCTTGCAGCAGCCTGGCTTGGGAAAGCGCACAAGTCTATGATGAAAAACGCGGCGGCTATATCGCGGGGAACGGGGAAGAGTACAAATTGAAAAATGGAAAAACGATTGTTTTTTCGTATGAAGCCTTTATGAAAACGAAAGAATCCAACCCGACAGGCGGCAAATGGACTCATTCGACCAAACTGATGAATAACAATACTTACACCACCTCCGAGCGTACATTCAAAGGCAAAAGCTGGACCTGCTACCGCTCGGAAAAAGAAGAATTATGCGTAGATGCCCCAAGCCTTTACTCTATCTTATCGGCTGTTAATTAATTTCCTCTGCGTTTGGCGTTGCCTAATGTATCGATATGAAAAAAGGTCGTCTGAAACCGGATTTCCGGTTTCAGACGACCTTTTGTTTACCGTTACACCCTCCAGCATCCATATCCTTTGCCTCGCGCTTTTTGTTAACCTTTAAAGATTATAGTGGATTAACTTTAAACCAGTACGGCGTTGCCTTGCCGTACTGTCTGCGGCTTCGTCGCCTTGTCCTGATTTAAAGTTAATCCACTATATATTCGGACGGAGGCTGACAGTTTGCCGATTCCGGATAAACCTGCCCAACCCATTGCCGTTTCTGGGTAGGCGGAAGGGATGGAAAGTCAAGCATCAAAACACTATCCCCATACGGTCTTTTTAAAAAAGGTCGTCTGAAAACACGGCATATATTTTCACCGAGCAACAACCTTATCGGGAAATGCGAACTTGCCGAACATCCCGTTTATGTATATGATAACGAACACCGTGCCGGTGTAGCTCAGTCGGTAGAGCAGCGCATTCGTAACGCGAAGGTCGGGGGTTCGATTCCCTTCTCCGGCACCAGATTGGATAAAGAAAGGTCGTCTGAAAACTTGGTTTTGGGTTTTCAGACGACCTTTTTTATTGCGGTGTTTGTTCAAGACTGAGGACTCGGAAGGTGTCTTTTAGAATAAAAAGAACCCCATCCATTTTTTGAGGGAAAATATTTGGATCCTGAAAAAAAACATCTACGTAATCTTGCCAATATTCTTTATCTTGAAACGTATTAAATGTAAAACTTCCATCTTGAAAGCTACTATGCGTAATTAACATTACAGCAATAATATCTGTGTCTTTTGTCTTTTTGTTTGGCAAAGCCTGAATATTAAATAATCGAGCAAAATCTGTGGAAGAAGCACAATTTTTATTAATATTGTCCATTAAATTCGGATGGAAGCAGAAAATAAATACACCAGTTAGACGTAGCAA
Organism: uncultured Neisseria sp.; assembly: GCA_963529965.1. Lineage (GTDB taxonomy): Bacteria > Pseudomonadota > Gammaproteobacteria > Burkholderiales > Neisseriaceae > Neisseria. The sequence goes on along the minus strand of CAUSDA010000082.1, from coordinate 3,732 downwards.
TATATAGGGAAACGTACCTTGATTTAATCCGCTGCTTAAAGAACAATATATCTCTAAAAACCGGACTAATCGTTCCGTTTCTCTAAGTGATAAGTCGTTCTTTTCTATCATATCGCTGATAAAATCTATTGCAGATGTGCGTTCTTCAATTAAGCCTCGTAGCTCATCAGCTATACAACTTTTTCGTATCAATAGTTTAAAATATTCAACTCCGATAAAAAGTCGCCCCACCTCAACTGGATCCACAACCTTATTTGGCAAGGCAAAGCTGTACTTCAAAAACTTATCCAAATATTTCTGCGCATCCACTTCCACCCCATACCGATGATTAATCGCCGCGCGCAGTTGCTTGGTGTTCGTCACCAGTACGACTTTGACGTTTTCGACATCAAAGACATGCTTGATGACTTCCAGCATATCGACGGCGTAATCGGGGCGGCAGCGGTCGAGTTCGTCGATAAACAGGATAATCGGTTTGTCTGCTGCCAATTCTTTCAGGCAGGCTTTGAGCGTTTCTAGATTTTTTTCCGCTTCGATTTGCTCTTTCAATAAGGCTTCGACGGTTGCATCGATGGTATGGCTGGCGATTGTGGCAGCGGCATCGGTTACGGTTTCGGCCAAACTGTTTGCATCTTGGTTGCCATTCATTATCTGTTGGAATTCTTCTACTAAATCGTCTGTATTTTGCTTTAGAACATGACCAACCGCTGCCTTAGCAACGGTTTTCATTACGAATCCTGCGGCTTTCGCGACTTTCTTCGTCATTTCTTTGCGCTGTTCAGACGGCCGCTCGCCAGTATCTTCAGGCGTACAGGCTTTAATGATTTCGGCAAACAATGCCAGCAGAGGCTCTCCGCTGTGGTCTGAACGAAAGGCGTCGATATAGACGGGCTGATAATCGGGATGTTGCTGCTGCATGAGCCGAATCAGTTTTTGGCAAAATTCGGTTTTACCCGTTCCCCAGCCGCCGTCGATGACCATAGGGGAAAGGTCGATGGGCGAGGTAAGCAGCCTGATGATGTTTTCGGCTATCGGCTTACGGTTGAATTCGTCTTGTGTATCGAAAGTGGGGTTTTCTAAAGTTTGGGTTTCCATGCTATCCCTTTGTTTAATCATAAATTCAAATAAGAATACCCGCATCGTCATTCCCGCGCAGGCGGGAATCCAGACCGCAATCATTCAGAAATGTTTAGAGATTACCGTAATTTTAAACTTCTGGATTCCCGCCTGCGCGGGAATGACGGCATAGGTATGTCTTGGTTTAATCATATGGATATGTTCTGATATTTAAAAGGTCGTCTGAAACCTGATTTTCGGTTTCAGACGACCTTTTACTATCTGCGGGTGAACCTACTTTGCCCCCTTAAACCCGCGCTTCAAATGCACCATCAGCAACGCCACTGCCGCAGGGGTTACGCCGGAAATTCGGCTTGCCTGTCCGACGGTTTCGGGTTTGTGCTGGTTGAGCTTTTGCTGAACTTCGGCAGATAAACCTTTGACTTTGCTGTAATCGATGTCGTCGGGCAGCTTTAAGGTTTCGATGTCGCGGCGGCTGTCGATTTCTTCGTTTTGGCGGTCGATATAGCCTTGGTATTTGACTTGGATTTCGACTTGTTCGATAACTTCGGCGGAGAGGTTTTCAGACGACCTTGCGCCTTCGAGCGTCATCAGTGCGGCGTAGTCGAGGTTCGGGCGGCGCAGGAGGTCGTGCAGGTTGGCTTCGCGGCTGAGTTTTTGTCCGAACACACGGATTTGTTCGTCTTCGGCGAGTTTTTGCGGCGTGTACCACGTTGTTTTCAAACGATGGATTTCGCGTTCGATGGCTTCGCGTTTTTCGTTGAACATGCGCCATTGTTCTTCACCCACCAAGCCGATTTTGTGGCCGTCTTCGGTCAGGCGCATATCGGCATTGTCTTCGCGTAGTTGCAGGCGGTATTCGGCGCGGCTGGTGAACATGCGGTAGGGTTCGTTCACGCCTTTGGTGATGAGGTCGTCCACCAATACGCCGAGATAGGCTTGTTCGCGGCGCAGCAGGAGCGGGTCTTGTCCGCGGACGTATTGCACGGCGTTCGCGCCTGCGAGCAGGCCTTGTGCGGCGGCTTCTTCGTAGCCGGTGGTGCCGTTGATTTGTCCGGCGAAGAAGAGGCCTTGGATGGTTTTGGTTTCGAGGCTGGCTTTGAGGTTGCGCGGGTCGAAGTAGTCGTATTCGATGGCGTAGCCGGGGCGCAGGATATGGGCGTTTTCCAGGCCTTTCATGCTGCGCACGAGCGCGATTTGGATGTCGAACGGCAGGCTGGTGGAGATACCGTTGGGGTAGTATTCGTTGGTGGTCAGGCCTTCGGGCTCAAGGAAAATCTGGTGGCTGTCTTTGTCGGCAAAGCGGTTGATTTTGTCTTCGATCGACGGGCAGTAGCGCGGGCCGACGCCTTCGATTTTGCCGGTGAACATGGGGCTACGGTCGAAGCCTGAGCGGATAATTTCGTGTGTTTTCAAATTGGTATGCGTAATCCAGCAGGACACTTGGCGCGGGTGCATATCGGCGTTGCCGCGCACGGAGAAGACGGGCACGGGCGTGTCGCCGGGCTGTTCGGTGAGCCGGGAGAAATCAATCGTGCGGCCGTCGATGCGCGGCGGCGTGCCGGTTTTCAGACGACCTTGCGGCAGGTTCAATTCACGCAAACGTCCACCCAGCGATTTGGCGGCGGGGTCGCCGGCGCGGCCGCCTTCGTAGTTTTCCAAACCGATGTGGATTTTGCCGGACAAAAACGTGCCTGCGGTCAGCACGACGGCGCGGGCTTTGAATTCCACGCCCATCGCGGTCATGACGCCTGAAATGCGGTCGCCGTCGAGCGTTACGTCGTCAACCGACTGCTGGAAGAGGTCGAGGTTTTCTTGGTTTTCCAGCATTTCGCGGATGGCGGCTTTATACAGGATGCGGTCCGCCTGCGCGCGCGTGGCACGAACCGCCGCGCCTTTGCTGGCGTTCAGACGGCGGAACTGGATGCCGGATTTGTCGGTGGCCAACGCCATCGCGCCGCCGAGCGCGTCGAGTTCGCGCACGAGATGGCCTTTGCCGATGCCGCCGATGGAGGGATTGCACGACATTTGTCCGAGCGTTTCGATGTTGTGTGTGAGCAAAAGCGTCTGCGCGCCCATGCGAGCGGCGGCAAGCGCGGCTTCCGTGCCTGCGTGGCCGCCGCCGACGACGATAACGTCGTAGGTTTTGGGGTAAATCATGTGGGTCATGTGTGTCAACGTGCCTAATGGTTTCAGACGACCTCTTTTCTCTGACGGAGGTCGTCTGAAAATATAATGAATTCAAAAATAAACGTGGGATTGTACGCTTTTTCGGTGGGATTTGACAGGTAGAAAGGCGCTTGCGGGGACAGGGCAGGAAAAAGGTCGTCTGAAAACGGGTGTAGAACGGGTTTCTCTAAAAACCCGAATCTAAAGGTTTTCAGACGACCTCGTTTTAACCTGAAACCTACCCCCTCTCCTGTCCGGCGGGAGAGGGTTGGGGAGAGGGCGGCTCTTAGGGCTGCACGAATTTGCTTTTACCCTAAATCCACAAAACCACCCCCATCCTAGCCTTCCCCCGCCGGACGGGGGAAGGAACAGATTGCCGTTGCAGCCACCCGTAGCGTGGGCTTTGCCCACGAGATGAAAGCAAATGAGATTATAGTCAATTAAAAACAAAATAGTACAATACTCAACTTTGGAGGTCTAACCATG
>CAUSDA010000081.1:0-11813 GCA_963529965.1 uncultured Neisseria sp. | reverse complement strand
TAAAGGGGCGTATATCAAGCTGAGCAACGGGGAGGTGGAGATTGGGAGTCCGAAGTTGGTGCGGGTGAAGGCGCCGATGGAGGTGACGGGGGCGGAAAGTCTTTCCATTCCGGCATTGCCAGTTTTTAAAATGACAGGGACTTACAAGTTGCAATATCAACTGACGGATGATAATAATCTCCCGCATGCCAATAAGAAATACACGGTTTATTTATCCGATTATCAAAAGCTGGAAGGTGTTACAGACGAAAACGGAATGACACAGGTGTTTTACAGCGAAAAAGCCAGTATTGCCAAAATTCACTTACATCTAAAGGAAGAAGAAAATCATGGGAAATGAATTGAAGACCACCAAAGGAAAATTTGTCCAAGGGGACGATTTTTTGGTTAAACAAAAAATTACTACCCCGTGCGAACATAAGACTGATGGTGCAGTAAAAATTGCGGAATATATGGTTAAAGAAATACAACAAAATTCCCAATCAGGTACTGCAAGAGAAATTAAATATTATAATGATTGGTTGCAACAAGTTGAGGATTGGCAAAAATTACCTTGGTATGTACGATTGGGATCAAACCCTCCTGAGCCTACGACAATGGAAGCTTTAACTAAATGGGCTTTGATGGTTCAAACAGGAGGGAAATGGGATCACAAATTAATTATTCGTGAAAAATTTAGGCTATATGGGGTGCATAGACCTTTAGCTTCAGGGACTCATTCTGAAAGTTGGTATCATAAATACAAGAAGCATGATTACTATTTAGACGTCTGGTCCAATATACATTATGGATATTTAGGTTTAGTTTGTGGCTTTGATGAAGCAACGCTATTAAAAGGGGCTGGATTAATGCAGCAAATTGACAGGTCTCGTGATGGTACAGATACTTTACGTCAAGGGGCAAGTAAGATATATCGGCGCAAATGGGAAACGCTTGATAATCCTGCTGATCAATTAACTATAAAAATCGGATTTATGTTGTTTAAAAAATATGGAGTCAAAAATGTTAGAAAATTGACAGCATCAGACCTTTTGAATGCACTTGAAAATATCCCTAAGGGGGAATTAAAGGATTCCAGGGTTATTCATGTCTGCTATGATAATTCCCAAAAGAAATTTACACAAGACTGATACAAGAAATTCTAGATTGTGTAGTCACAATCCACAAGATATAAGATTATCCTGCCTTTACCAACATCTCGTGACCCACCAATGAACCAATCTGCCCATTGCTGCTACGACCATTACCGACCATCAATGGCACCTGATTAAAAACTACCTGTCCAGACGCAAAGTCAGCCGAGGCGGTCAAGCAGTGGATAACCGGCAATTCATCAATACCGTTTTCTAGATACTACGTACCGGCGTACCCTGGCAGGATCTGCCGCCCGATTACGGTGGCTGGAGCAACACCGAGCGCCGATTTATTCGTTGGTGCAACAAAGGCATCTGAACCAAACTGATGTTCATCCCCTCGGGAGAAAGAAACATGGAATGATTGATGATGGATGCCACCCATATCAAGGTTCATCCTCATGCAGCGGGAGTCAAAGGAGGCAATGAAGGCATGAGCTGTACAAAAGAGGGCTGAATACCAAACTGCACCTGGCGATGCCTACGGGATACCGGTAAAATTCGTGTTAAGCGAAGGTGGTGCGGCAGATTGTTTGCTGAAGCACTGATTGTCGATACGACAGTCGACAAGCTGTTGGTCAACAAAGCCTATGATACTGATGCGTTCAGTAATTTGGCAGTTTCTTCAGGGATGGATGCCGTTATCCCGCCGAAGGCCAACCGTAAGGAGCAACGGCCTTTTGACTATTACCTGTATCGTTACCGTCATTTGGTGGAGAACCGTTTTTTGGATTTCAAACGTTGTCGGGGCATGGTCACGCGTTATGCAAAAAACTGGTTTCATTTGCGGCGGCAATAGAAATCCGAATTATTGCGATGTGGCTTAAGATATTGTGACTACACTACCTAACCTATCATGAAAAAAATAATTTTCCTAATATTGCTTTGCGTGTTTCCCTTTGTGATACATGACTTCATTACTGAACAAAAACGACAAATCGTCATCCATAATTCATCTCCTTATTGGCTGCAAGTCAACGTTTATAGAAAGTATGACAATCAGACTGAGGATGAAGCAATAGAAAATTACTGGAACTTCAATTTAGAGAAGAACGAATCTTCCCCGATCTACTTCTCATATAATAAAAAAAATATTAATGAAACCCTCTATCTTGGTTTTTCTTTTTTCCAGCCAGATAATGATGATGTATTCTATACAGATGAATCTGTACCAACTCCAAAACAGAAGTTCATGGAAATTCATCGCGACTCGGGCGATTTCTGTGAGAGGCATATTTATATTGGGAATAGTGGAGAGATAATTAAAGATGAAGTAGTTAAGGGATTTTGCTTAGGACGATTATTGAGTTAAATCCTTCATTATTTGAATCCTTGACTAAGTTTCAAGCAAGTACAGGTTGAATTTATAAAGGTCGTCTGAAACCGTATTTGGTTTTCAGACGACCTTTTTGTTTATTTAGGATCGCAGCGGAAATGGTATGCGCAGATTTCGAAGCCGTTTTTGAAATACAGGCGGTGCGCATCGACGCGGTCGTGATTGACGTGGACGTTGAGGTGGATTTTGGTCACGCCCGTTTCCGCGCCGATTTTGCGGACTTCTGCCAACAGGCGGGAGGCATAGCCTTTGCGGCGGCTTTGCGGCAGGGTAACGATGTCGTCGATGTGGATATGGCGGCCACTGGCAAGATTGCAGGATTCGCGGAAGCCGCAGACGGCGACGGCGTTGTGTTTGCCTTCTTCGAAAATACCCAAGAGGCGGTAGCCGGCGGGGCGTTGGACGGTGTTGATTTGTTCGGTGAATTTGCTGATGTCGGTCAATGAAGAACGCAGGACGCTGAGGGCGGCGAAGGCGGTGGATGTATCTTCGGGCGGGATTTCGCGCAAAACGTAGTCGGCAGCGGCGGCTTGGACCGGCGCTTTTTCGGCGGCGTGTTTTTCTTCGATGGCTTGTGCCAGCGGGACGCGTTCGGCAGGTTCGCCTTGCGCTTTGGCTTCCTGTTCTTTCAAAAGCTCTTTGCAGTCGATGATGCGCAGGTCGTTGTCGGCGGCAAAGTCCATCAGGAAACGGAACATCTGCGGATTGTCTTCTTCGAGTTTCTTATCGACGGCGACGCAGCGGACGTTGTCCACCAGCATGGGGCGCACCCAGTTGGAGTAGGACAGCCGGTTGTCTTTGGTGAATGAGGACAATATGCCGCACAGGCGTTCTGCCCAGTCGCTGGGACGGAAAATCTTGCCTTTGTTGGTTGTGCCGTGAATCACGACTTCGTAAGGGTTGCAGACTAACATGGCGGTTTCCTGTGTAGAGTTTGAAATTAGGGTGAAACCTTTCAAAAACTGCTTTTCGTCTTTGTTTTTTATTGATTTCACAAAAGAATATATTTCGCAATTATACCCTACTGTCCGTGCTTCGTGGCGTTCGGGGCTGGAGTCGGATTTTTTGTTTTTTGAAAAACGACAAGGGGTCGTCTGAAAATGGAATGTTAAATTTCAGACGACCTTTGAGCCGTAGCAGCAATATGATGTGTTTGGGACGAAACGGCGGATTACCTGTATTACAAGCATCGGCGCCAAGGCGGATGATTGCCGTCCGACAAAGATGGCATCGTTTTATTTTAGCCCGGCTGCATCCCCATTCCCCGCCTGCGGACACACGCCGCCGCACAAACAAAAAACACCAACTGCGCCAGATTAAACGTCGCCCCGCCAAGCGCGGCGGCAACAGGCGATTGCGGAAACAGACTGCACGAAACCGCGATAACCGTCCCTACCGGCAACGGATTGCACCATGCGGCGGCACGCGGAAGCAGCGTCCTGCGGCTCAGCGTCTGTACCAGCAACAGCAGCCATCCCGCCGCAATCGAACCGACCGAAGCCATCCAATGCACCGCCAGCATCCGGTAAAAATGACGGAACAGCGTCAGTAGCGGCGGATAATCGTCCGGCACGGCATTCAGCAGCACCTTGGCAACCATGCCCGTAAAATAAAAACCGGCATGCCCCAAAGGCGACAGCGCATATCCGAAAAACAACACTGCAAAACCGACCTTGGCCGTGCGTCCGGGCCGCATCAGCCGGTAAACGCCGAATGCCGCCGCCAGATACAGCACCGCAGAAAACGTCGCCGGCAACACGCCCCACAGCAGCCGCTCGGGCGAGCCGGCCTGCATCAGCACGGCAAAATCCGCTGCCTCGCCCAACTGCGGCGCCAGCGTCTGCGAAAGCAAAGGATAACGTTCCGGCGTCTGCACGAATCCGACCAGCAGCATATCGGCAACAGTCCAGCACACCGCCGCTGCAATTCCCGCCCAAAGCAGCAGAGAAAGTCGGGAAACAGCGATTTCAGACGACCCACACCTAACGGATGCTTCATTTTGATTTTGCATATCATAGAATCCTGTCGGGGTATTCTCGACAATAAAATAGACTATTAAACAGGAAGATAAGTTCTCAAATTATCGGTACGTCCTATGATGTTTTCACAAAATTTCCGGCAACTGCTTAAATTCATAGGGAATAACATAAGACCGTCTGAAACTATTTCAAATAGCCTTAAATCATTCCGGCAAGTAAAATTCAGACGACCTGCGTCTGATGTTCGTCGCCGTTTCGCCCGCGGATAATGCCCAAACGGTAAACGGTTTCGCCTTCTCTCTTTTTCACGCCTGAAATCCTGCCGGCTTCGCGTTGTTGCCACCACAGAATACTTCATGTAAATTCCCGCCTGCTCCAACAACCTCTATTCCAAAGAAACCACCATGAACATACAAAAATATACCGCAGCCCTCCTGCTCGCCGCCGCATTCTCTGTTGTACACGCCGAACCGCAAGAAGCATCCTTCCAAGACCAATGCGCCCTGGTCGGACTGATGGCTCAAACCGCTATGGGCGAACGTTTGTCCGGCACGGGCATCGGACAAGCCGTCGAAAAAATGAACGAACGCTTTATGGTTGTTGCCAAAAACGATTACAGCCGCTCCTTCATTCAAGGGCTAACCGAGCGCGTGGCACAAGAAATCTACCACTTCCCGCAATCGGTTTTGAACGCTGTCCCCAAATCCGACTACGCCATCTTCGCCCGAGATACGGGCAAGGCGGAATATCAGCTTTGTATGAAAGCCCTGACAGGCAAAACCGAATAAAGCAGGTCGTCTGAAAAGGATGAAACCCCATTTTTCAGACGACCTTTTTTCACGAAAATCCGAAACCCCACCCCGTCAAATATGCGATAATACCGCCACCTCAAACCGATTTCAGACGACCCATGCGCCTTAACGCCCGCCCCGCCCGTTTTGCCCGTACCGCACGCCGCGGCGCGTCCGTCGTTGTTTCGTAAAACCCCGCCTTCGCGGGGTTTTTGCCGAATTGAAGAAAGGAAGCCGAATGCCCAACCCGCTTTACCGACAACACGTCATCTCCATTTCCGACCTGACGACCGAACAGCTCGAGCTGCTCCTGCAAACCGCCCTCAAGCTCAAAGCCGACCCGCGCGACGACCTGCTCGAAGGCAAACTCATCGGCTCATGCTTTTTCGAACCCTCCACCCGCACGCGCCTGTCGTTTGAAACCGCCGTACAACGCTTGGGCGGCAAAGTCATCGGCTTCTCCGACGGCGCCAACACCAGCGCGAAAAAAGGCGAAACCCTCGCCGACACCGCCCGCATCATCTCCAGCTACACCGACGCCATCATCCAACGCCACCCCAAAGACGGTGCCGCGCGCGTGTCCGCCGAGTTTTCCAAAGTCCCCGTCATCAACGCCGGCGACGGCACCAACCAACACCCCAGCCAAACCCTGCTCGACCTCGTGACCATCTACGAAACCCAAGGTCGTCTGAACAACCTCAAAATCGCCATGGCGGGCGACCTCAAATACGGCCGCACCGTCCACTCCCTCTGCCAAGCCCTCAAACGCTGGGACTGCGAATTCGCCTTCGTCTCCCCGCCCAGCCTTGCCATGCCCGAATACATCACCGAAGAACTCGAAGCCGCAGGCTGCCGCTACCAAATCCTGCCCGACCTCGAAGCCGCCGTCGAATGGGCGGACATCCTGTACATGACCCGTGTCCAGCGCGAACGCTTCGACGAACAAGAGTTCGCCAAAATCCAAGGCAAATTCAACCTCAACGCCGCCATGCTCGCCAACGCCCGCCCCAACCTGCGCGTGCTGCACCCCCTGCCGCGCGTTGACGAAATCCACCCCGACGTCGATGCCACGCCGCACGCCTACTATTTCGAGCAGGCGACCAACGGCGTTTACGCCCGCATGGCGATTTTATCGCTGGTGTTGAACGAAGAAGTATAAGGAGCAAATATGGAAACCCCCAAACTCAGCGTCGAAGCCATCGAAAAAGGCACCGTCATCGACCACATCCCCGCAGGCAAAGGCCTGATTATCCTGCGCCAATTCAAACTACTGCACTACGGCAGCGCCGTCACCGTCGGCTTCAACCTGCCCAGCAAAACCCAAGGCAGCAAAGACATCATCAAAATCACCGGCGTCTGGCTGGACGACAACGCCGCCAACCGCCTCGCCCTCTTCGCCCCCGAAGCCGTCGTCAACACCATCGACCACTTCAAAGTCATCAACAAACGCCGGCTCACCCTGCCCGACGAAATCGCCGAAGTGTTCCGCTGCCCGAACACCAACTGCGCCAGCCACGGCGAGCCGGTGAAAAGCCGCTTCTACGTCCGCAAACAAAGCGGTCAGACCAAGCTCAAATGCCACTACTGCGAAAAAACCTTCAGCCGCGATTCTGTGGCGGAGGCTTAGTTTTCGCTAAGGCTGGACCGGCATGAATATGAAAGGTCGTCTGAAAACTTGAAATTAGGTTTTCAGACGACCTTTTTATAGTAAATAAGGAATTAGCTACGCGAACTCTTATGCCGTGTACCCGAAATCCTATCCACAACATCCTCAACAGATGAAGAAAAGACTTAAAGAGGTCGTCTGAAACCCCATTTCAGGATTTTCAGACGACCTCTTTCATCATCAAGAATGGCACAAAGCCATCTGCCTTTTAAAACGTAAACCCGGTTTCCAATTCATCATCGCCGACCAGTTCGACCAACAGCGCATACAACGGAGCAAGCTCGGTGTAGCGGCGGGAGGTGCGGCGCAGGTAGTTGAGGAAGCGCGGGATTTCGGGGCGGTATTTGTCTTTGCCGTCGCGGTAGTACAGGCGGGCGAAGATGCCGGCGACTTTCAGATGGCGTTGTACGCCCATCCATTCAAACCAACGGTAAAACTCGTCAAACGCGGCGGGTACGGGCAATCCGGCGGCGCGGGCTTTTTCCCAGTAACGGATGACCAAGTCCAAGACGAATTCTTCTTCCCATTCGATGAAGGCGTCGCGCAGGAGGGAAACCAAGTCGTAGGAAATCGGGCCGTAGAGTGCGTCTTGGAAGTCGAGTACGCCGGGTCGGCCGGTGGTGAGCATGAGGTTGCGGACGATGAAGTCGCGGTGGACGTACACCTGCGGCTGGGCAAGCAGCGGCGGCAGCAGGGTGTCTATGGTTTGCTGCCAAAGCTGGCGTTGTTTGAAGTTGAGTTCGCGTCCGAGCTCTTTGGCGACGAACCATTCGGGGAAAAGGTTGATTTCGCGCAGCATGATGTCGCGGTCGTATTCGGGCAATTCGCCCGCGCGGCTGGCTTTTTGCAACTCGACCAATTCGTCTATGGCTTCAAGCAGCAGGACTTTGTGTGCCTCCGTGCCTTGCTCTTGCTGCATGGCGGTCAGGAAAGTGGTGCTGCCCAAGTCGTTGAGCACCATAAATCCCTGCGCTTCGTCCACATGCAATACTTGGGGAACGTTAAGCATATTGAAAAGTTTTTGCACTTTTAGGTAAGGAGCGACGCTCATTTTGTCGGGCGGCGCGTCCATGCAGATGACGGTCTTGCCGTCGGCAAACGTAGCGCGGAAGTAGCGTCGGAAGTCGGCATCGGCGGCGGCGAAGCTCAATTCGAAGTTTTGTTCGGGATAGACGGCGTGAAGCCAATTTTGTAATTCGGTTTGTCGTTGCATAGCGGTGTCGCGGATTTTCAGGTTAAAATAACCGCTATTCTAACTGGCAAACCGATTTAAGGGGCGATTTTGGCTCGTTTATTTTCACTCAAACCATTGGTTTTGGCGTTAAGCGTCGGCTTCGGCGCGGAAGGGGCATATGCGCAAAATGCATCTTTGCCGCAACCTGCCGATTACGAGCCGGTAAAGGCCACCCCGCCTGCGGTTCAAAGCGTGGAGAACCATCGTCCGGCCGATCAGGACAAATTGTCCTTAGGCGATACCTGCCTGTTTTGCCAGCATCAGGCTTCCGAAGCAAACAAGCAACCTGAAATCAAACGCAGTGGCGAAGAAGCCCTGCCGCAGGATTACACCCGCGTGATTGCGGATAGGGTTGCCGGACAGTCGAAAGTCGCTGTCCGCGCCGAAGGCGATGTCATCATCGAACGCAATCAGGAAGTGTTGAACGCCGATTGGGCGGATTATGACCAAACCAGTGATACCGTCAGGGCGGGCGACCGCTTTAAGCTGTATCAAGACGGCTCAACCGTCAGCGGCGATACTTTGGTGTACAACCTGAAAGACAATACCGGCTCGAGCGAATATGTCCGCGTCGATGCCGAAAAAGACGGCCGCCGCCTCCAAAGCGTCAGCGAAAAGGCGGAAATGAAAGGCAAAGGGCTGTACAAGCTCATCAATACCAAATTCAATACCTGCTCGCCCGGCGATGCAAGCTGGTACATCAAAGCGAAAAGCATCGAAACCGATCAGGAAACGGGTATAGGCGTGGCAAAAGACGCGTCGCTGGTGTTCGGCGGCGTTCCCGTGCTTTATACGCCTTGGGCGGATTTCCCGCTCAATGGCCATCGCAAGAGCGGTCTGTTGGTTCCGACGCTGGCAACCGGTTCGGACGGTTTGGAACTCGCCCTCCCTTATTACTTCAACCTCGCCCCCAACTTGGACGCCACCTTCCGCCCCGGCATCATCAGCTCGCGCGGCGTGCAGCTTGGCGGACAGGTCCGCTATCTCGAGCCGAAATTTAACGGCGTCATTGACGGCGATTGGATGCCGCACGATAAAAAACGTCATGAAAACAACCGCTATCAAATCAAGTTTGACCACAACCACCAACTGACCGACAAACTCAGCGGCGGCATCAACTTTAATCAGGTTTCAGACGACAATTACTACCGCGACTTCTACGGACGCGAGGACATCGCCAGCAACGTCAACCTCAACCGCCAACTGTGGCTGAACTACGGCGACAATGTCTGGGGCGGCTCTTTTGACGGCGCGCTGAACGTACAGAAATACCAAACCCTTGCCAACCAAAACGGTTACAAAGACGAACCCTACGCCATCATGCCGCGTCTGACCGGACGTTGGCAGAAAACCATGGACAAGGCGAATATCAACGTATTCAGCCAGTTCACCCGTTTCGTACACGACAGCAAACAAGACGGCAGCCGTACCGTGCTGTATCCCAGCGTCCGTTGGGATTTCAACAACCAATGGGGCTATATCCGTCCGAAAATCGGCGTACACGCGACTTATTACGACTTAGGCTCGTTCGGCAACCAATCCGGCCGCCGCGTCAGCCGCGTATTGCCGATATTCAACGTCGATACCGGCATGACCTTCGAGCGCAACGCCAATTTGTTCGGCAACGCCTATCTGCAAACCCTCGAACCGCGCCTGTTCTACAACTACATCCCGACCAAGTCCCAAAACGACTTACCCAATTTCGACACCTCGGAAAACAGCTTCTCGTATAACCAGCTTTTCCGTGAAAATTTATACGTCGGCAATGACCGCATCAACTCCGCCAACAGCCTGACCGCCGCCGCGCAAACCCGCTTCCTCGACCCGAACAACGGTGCCGAGCTGTTCCGCGCCGGCATCGGACAGAAGTTTTATTTCAAAAACGACAAGGTGTTGCTGGATGGCAGCGTCGGCCGTTACGAACGCAGCCAATCCGACTGGGTCGGCTTTGCGCACGGCAAACTGAGCAACAGCATCCATGCCGGCTTCGATATCCACTACAACCAAAACGAAAGCCGCGCCGAAAGCTACGCCGCGACCATCCGCTACAATCCCGAGCCGGGCAAAGTGTTGAGCGCGCGTTACAAATACGGGCGCAACGAACGCATTTACCTGCAATCGGACGGCAACTATTTCTACGACAAAATCCGCCAAGTCGATTTGGCGGCGCAATGGCCCATCCGTAAAAACCTTTACGCCGTCGCACGTTACAACTACGAAATCCAAGCCAAGAAACCGCTCGAAATCTTGGTTGGCGCAGAATACAAAAGCGATTGCGGCTGTTGGAGCGCAAACCTCGTCGGACAACGTTACGTGACCGGCGAAAACAGCCGCAAAAACGCCGTATTCTTCAATCTCCAACTCAAAGACCTGAGCAATCTCGGCAACAATCCATTTGAAAAACTGCGCTTGGCCATTCCCGGCTACAGCAAAACCAACGAGGTAGTTACCCCATGAACGTCAAACCCCTGATTCTTGCCGCCGCACTCGGTCTGGCATTGAACGCACACGCCGCGCCCAAAGCCGCATCCAAAGGCAAGCCGGTCAAAACGCAGAAAGCAGCAAAACAGGCAGCGGCAGCCACGCCTGCCGATTCGGGCGCCGTACGCCTTTCCGACGGCATCGCCGCCATTGCCGACAACGAAGTCATTACCCAGCGCCAGCTGGCACATGCCATTGCCGAAGCACGCCAACACCTTCCCAAAGGCACGCAAATCAGCGAAGACGAACTCCGCCAGCAAGTCCTGGCGCAACTGGTCAACCAATCCCTGATTGTTCAAGCGGGCAAACGCCGCAACATTCAAGCGACCGATGCCGAAATCGATGCCGTCATCGCCCAAACGCCGTCGCTGAAAAATCCGTCCGCACACACCCGTCGTGAAATCGCCGACACCATCATTATGGAAAAAGTGCGCCAGCAGGCCGTGATGCAAAACAGCCGCGTCAGCGATGCCGAAGTCAACAGCTTCATCGACCGCGCGCGCCAACAAGGCGTTGCCCTGCCCGAAGGCGAACCGATGCGCCAATACAATGCGCAACACATCCTGATTAAAGCTGACAACGACAACGCGGCGGCAGGCGCGGAAAGCACCATCCGCAAAATCTACGCACAAGCCCGCAGCGGCGCTGACTTCGCCGGTTTGGCGCGCCAATATTCGCAAGACGGCAGCGCGAGCAGCGGCGGCGATTTGGGCTGGTTCGCCGACGGCATGATGGTTGCGCCGTTTGAAGAAGCCGTCCACAAACTCAAACCCGGTCAAGTCAGCCAACCTGTACGCACGCAATTCGGCTGGCACATCATCAAGCTGAACGACGTCCGTGACGCCGGTACGCCCGAAGAGCGTCAACGCAACGCCGTGCGTCAATATATGTCCGAACAAAAAGCCCAACAAGCCACAGCAAACCTGCTGCGTGACCTGCACTCGGGCGCGTACGTCAACATCCGCTAAGATGTTGTTGAAAAAAGGTCGTCTGAAACTTTTCAGACGACCTTTTTTTGTTTGAGGACAACTTCCCTCTAACACGCCAGCCTAATCGCAAATCGAATATCCATCGGGACAAAACAACGTAACCACGGGCAATTTGGCGGACAGCATCATACCGTCCGCGCCGATTCCAAATATAGTGGATTAACAAAAATCAGGACAAGGCGACGAAGCCGCAGACAGTACAGA
>CAUSDA010000080.1:0-12114 GCA_963529965.1 uncultured Neisseria sp. | reverse complement strand
CTGTCGAGTTGGACGAAAGCTATTTCGGCGGACGGCGTAAAGGCAGACGCGGTCGTGGTGCGGCAGGAAAAGTGGTTGTCTTTGGCATTCTGAAACGCAACGGACGGGTCTATACCGTTGTGGCGGATAATGCCAAGTCTGAAACGTTACTCCCTATCATCAAAAAGAAAATCATGCCGGACAGCATTGTTTACACGGACAGCCTGAGCAGCTATGACAAGCCGGACGTAAGCGGTTTTATCCATTACCGCATCAACCATTCCAAAGCGTTTGCCGACCGTCAGAACCACATCAACGGCATTGGGAATTTTTGAAATCAGGCGAAACGCGTCTTGCGCAAATACAACGGGACTGACCGCAAATCTTTCCCACTGTTCTTGAAAGAATGCGAATTTCGATTTAACTTCAGCACACCGTCCCAACAGCTTAAAATCCCGCGGGATTGGTGTGGAATTTAGGGCTAATCTACGTCAGCCCCTAATTTTAACTGCGTTGAAGCTACGCTTTCAGGTAGCCTTTTCAGACGGCCTCAAAGGCTACCTGAAAACAAGTTGCCGAGTTTCTGCGAAGCCAACCCCCATCCCCGCCCAAAGGAAACTAACATGACCGCCCCCTCCGCATCCGCCCCCCAACCCGTCAACGTCGGCATCATCGGCCTCAGCGCAGGCGGCGGCTGGGCGTCGATGGCGCACTACCCCTCACTCTCCCGCCTGCCCGAGCTGTTCGCCATCAAAGGGCTCACCGCCGGCAGCCCCGCTTCTGCCAAACTCGCCGCCGAAAAATACCGCGTGCCGTTTTACAGCGACACCCCCGCCGAACTCGCCGCCCGCGACGACATCGGCCTCATCGTCGTCGCCGTCAGCCTCCCCCAACATCAAGCCCTTATCGAACAAATCGCCCCCTACGGCAAAGCCATCTACTGCGAATGGCCGCTCGGCACCACGCCCGAACAGTCCCGCGCCCTGCAACAAACCGCCGAAAAATACGGCTGCCGCACCTTCATCGGCCTGCAAGCCCCCACCTCCCCCTACGTGCGCAAAATCAAAGCCCTGCTCGATGACCCCGCCACCGGCCGCCTGCTCAGCTGCACCGTGCGCGGCAGCAACCCCGCAGGCGGTGCCCTCATCGACCCGCGCTATCTCTATGCCCAGCAACAGGAAAACGGCGTCAACACCCTCACCATCCCGTTCGCCCACATGCTCGCCGCCCTCAACCTGCTGACCGGCCGCCCGCCCCTCGAACGCGCCCTCACCGCCTGCCTCCACCCCCAAGTGCGCCGCAAAGACAACGGCCAAACCCTCCGCCGCACCGCCACCGACCACGTCCTCTACCAAGCCCGCCACACCAACGGCGCGCTCACAGACGTGGTTTACCTCGGCGGCGGCAGCGGGCTGGCCATGCAAATCGAATGCGAACACCTCAGCCTCGTCATCACCGCCAACAGCGGCCACATCCAATACGAACCGCTCACCATCGAAATCATCCACGAAGGCCAAAGCCAAACCCTGCCGCCCCACAGCACCCCCGCCGAATGCCTGGTCGAAACCTACCGCGCCGTCTGGCACGACCTGCACCACGGCACACACACCGTCCCCGACTTCGCCTACGCCGCCGAACACCAGCAGCGCGTGTTCGATTTGGCGGCAAGCCCGCAGCCGTAGCGTGTGCCGCCCCGCCGCGTACACGGTTTAAACATTTTCAGACGGCCTCAAAGGCTACCTGAAAAACCCAGCAAGCGTAGGTCGGATACTTGTATCCGACAAAACCTTTAACACTCCCGTCATTGCAATTCATTGCAGCAATGCCCAAAATGTCGGATTCGAGAATCCGACCTACGCCTGAGGTCGTTGCAATAATAAGTTGAGACCTTTTTGCATTTTCAGCGCAGGAGTTTTGGAGAGGGGATACGTTGGGCCAACCGTAGCGTGGGCTCTGCCCACGGGTTGTTTTTGAAAAGCTGAGGTCGTCTGAAAGCCTGCGTACAGGTTTCAGACGACTTTTCAGATTTTCGCGGGCATAGCCCACGCTACAAATTGAAAATTGCTGGAAATATCATTCTTTTCGATTGTGTTTCCATTGATATAGGAAGCGTAGGTCGGATTCTTGTATCCGACAAAATCTTTAACGCTTCCGCCATTGCAATCCATTGCAGCAATGCCCAAAATGTCGGATTCGAGAATCCGACCTACGCCAAGCTTGTTAAGTGCAACCTATATGGATGTGTGAAAACAATATCCATGTTGTTTGAACGCTACTGCCTGATGATGCGGATTATTTCCGGTGTTCCAAAGGAGTAACTATAATGATTGATTATCTGAATATAAATTTAGATTCGAATTTCAGAAAGATTAAAATAAAAAAAGATAAGCCTATCGTGGCTTTAATCAGTCAAAACTTCCTAAAAACAATAAATTGCAATAATTTATTTGAATCGATTAAACAATATCCTTTATTTTGGATAATTCTTATCGGAGAGAATTCTAGTCTTTTAGAAGATGAATTTGATAATCTTTTGGAGCAGGAAGCTATCAAAAATAACAATATGTTAAATGTGGTAACAACTAATTTTCAATTTAGTGATTTAACAATAACAGATATAGAAGATATTACTTATGATTTTTTATTTTTGCCCTGTCCGAATGGTAACTGCCAATATTTATCATTTTTAGACTTGAATCATACTGCTGACAGGAAAATTTTTGATTTCATTGAAACACAGCTTAATAATAAATATCATAGGATGCCTTCCTCATAATACGATCGCAGAAACTTTATTGCCTGCGGTACATTCTTTTTCACCGTCAAACCCGCCGACCCAAAATCGCGCCTGTTTCTCGGACATATCAGCTGATTTTGTGCGGCTTATATGGCTACAATTCATTTTTCAGACGACCTGAAAAGGAAGAGAGGTCGTCTGAAAACAACGTTTCAGACGACCTCAAAATCGTTATCTTCCATCACATAGAAAACTTTTTCATTCGTCAAATTTATCATTCACTTCATGCGGATTGATACGGGCGTTTTCCTCCTGCCCTAAACCGACTAATTTACGCAGCCGGGTCATATAGGCATTGACATCCAAACCACGTCCGTATCGTTGCGCCTCCCAAATGGTTTCTGCCAGTGCATCCATCATGTCATGCTCGGCGCGTACCCAGTCGTTGTTATAACGTGCGCAAAGTTGCCGGTGAATCGCCCGTATGCCCGGTGGCTGATCGATGGCTACCTGCTCTTGAAGGGAAAGATGCAGCGACATGTGCAAAAAAGGATTGCTCTCCCCATCTTCCGGCAGCCAGTTTTTATCTAAATAATCTTCAATATTTTCAAGATAATGAGTGTATTCGGGATGAGATTCGATGATACGGAGGGCTTTATGCTGAAGTGCATCCAGTTGCAGCGGGGTCAGGCGATGTTTCCAAACGTGTGCGAAAAATCGGCGGACATCGTGGGTGTTGACATCGTACATGATAAGAATGGGGAATCTGTTGAACCGTCTGAGGGAATATTTTAGAGATTGAGCGAAACTTGAATTTTAGCAAATAATGAATTTATAGCGAGGCAGAACCTGATGACAAGTTTTGCCTCGCTATATTTCTATTACTACTAAAACCCTTATTGATCCACAAACGCGCGCTCAATCAGGTAGTCGCCGCGTACGCCGGTTTTCGGAGAGACGGTCAGACCGAAATCGTCCAAAACTTTGCAGGTGTCTTTCAACATGGCCGGGCTGCCGCAGAGCATGGCGCGGTCGTCTTGCGGGTTGATTTTGGGCAGGCCGATGTCTTCAAACAGTTTGCCGCTAACCATCAGATCGGTCAGGCGGCCGTGGTGTTCGTAGTCTTCACGGGAAACGATGGGGTAGTAAATCAGTTTTTCTTTAACCAAGTCGCCGAGGTATTCGTGTTCGGGCAATTCTTTGGTAAAGCGGTCGTAGTACGCCAAATCTTTTTTGTAACGCACGCCGTGCACGAGGATGATTTTTTCAAATTGCTCGTAAATTTCGGGGTCTTTGGTGATGCTCAAGAAAGGGGCGATACCGGTACCGGTGCTCAACAGGTAAAGGTGTTTGCCGGGATTCAGGTCGCCGGCAACCAAAGTTCCGGTCGGTTTTTTGCTGATTAACACGTCGTCGCCGACTTTAAGGTGTTGCAGGCGGCTGGTCAGAGGGCCGTCTTGGACTTTAATGCTGAAAAATTCGAGGTGTTCTTCCCAGTTGGCGGAGGCGACGCTGTATGCGCGCATCAGCGGCTTGCCGTCCACCATCAATCCGACCATGACGAATTGGCCGTTTTCGAAACGCAACGATTCGTCGCGGGTGCAGGTAAAGGTGAAATACGCATCCGTCCAGTGGTGTACGGACAATACTTTTTGGGTATTGAATGCTGCCATTTGAGTTTCCTGTCGGTAAATCCGTCTGATCGCGCGGGTCGGGCGGATGATGGTTTAAAAGGGTTTTCAGACGACCTCTCTCGCCTGTGAATAGATAATGCCGAATTAGAGCAAACGCGCAATTTTAAACGAAAATATTTATCATCACAATGCTTGCTGTCTAGCAGAGGTCGTCTGAAAACTTTTCAGACGACCTCTCAGACAATGCCTTACTTGTCTAACGTTTTGTGGATGATTTCTTTGACGGCGGCTGCATTGTTCGGCACGACTCGGACGCGTTGCGGCAATTTTTCCAAACCTTCCAGCGCGGCGGGGCGCGGAATGGCGACATCGCCGACGGCTTCGTGTATGGTCGCATCGAATTTCGCTGCCAACGCGGTTTCCAAACAAACAACCGTCTCCCCTTCTTCGCGCACTTCGCGGGCGACTTTTACACCGTCGGCAGTGTGCGGGTCGATGAGTTCTTTATCTTGCTCGTAAACCTGTTTGATGGTGGCGAGGCGGTCGGCGTGTGTAGATTTGCCTGAAGTAAAGCCATATTTGCCGCCGACTTTGTCCAAGGCAAACTGCAAATCAAAGCCCTTGCCCGCCGCGACTTCCGCCCACAGCGTATTGATTTCCTGAGGATCGCGATCCATCAGGTCGAACACGAAACGCTCGAAGTTGGACGCTTTGGAAATGTCCATAGACGGGCTGGAGGTAACATAAGTATGCTCGCTGTTGCGCGGGCGGTATGCGCCGGTTTTGAAAAACTCGTCCAACACATCGTTTTCATTGGTCGCCACAATCAGGCGGCGGATAGGCAAGCCCATCTGTTTGGCGATGTGTCCCGCGCAAACGTTGCCGAAGTTGCCGCTCGGCACGCAGAAGCTGACCTGCTCGTCATTGCTTTGCGTCGCCTTGAAATAGCCCGCAAAGTAATAAACCACTTGCGCGACGATGCGTCCCCAGTTGATCGAATTGACCGTACCGATATGGTATTTTTCCTTGAACGCAGCATCGTTCTGCACCGCCTTCACAATATCCTGACAGTCGTCAAACATCCCCTTCACGGCGATATTGTGGATATTCTCGTCCTGCAGGCTGTACATCTGCGCACGTTGGAATGCGCTCATTTTGCCGTCAGGCGACAGCATAAATACGTTTACGCCCTTTTTACCGCGCAAGGCATATTCCGCAGCCGAACCCGTATCGCCGCTGGTTGCGCCCAAGATATTGAGTTCCCTGTCCTTTTTGTTCAACACATATTCAAACGCATTGCCCAAAAACTGCATCGCCATATCCTTGAACGCCAGCGTCGGGCCGTTGGACAAGGCTTGGATTTTGATACCGTCCGACAAAGTACGCACAGGCGTGATTTCCTTAGAGCCGAACGCCGCTTCCGTATAAGTACGGTTCAGAATATCGCGCAAATCGTCCGCCGGAATATCCGTGACAAACAGGCTCATCACCTCAAACGCCAGCTCCGGATAGCTCAAACTGCGCCATTTGTCCAAAGTCTCGCGGCTGACCTGCGGATAACGCTCCGGCAGCATCAAGCCGCCGTCGGGCGCCAGCCCCATCAACAAAACCTCGCTAAACGGTTTATGCGCCGTCTCGCCGCGCGTACTGATATATTTCATGATTTCTTCTCTATAAAAACAAAAAATTGCCGATCAAAATAAGAAACCCGCCGGCTGAAATCCATCGTCCATCATTCGAACCATCCCGCAAGTCGCCCTATCCCGACCTTAATCCACTATAAACTTTCAGACGACCCCGATACACAGAGGTCGTCTGAAAAACATCATCTATACAAACGCTTGAAACAAGCATTGACGGTTTTCACCGTTACCGACGCAATTGCCCGATCGCGCGAAGAGGGATTCAAAACATCCATCAACTCTTGCGCGGACACCTGATTCGGCGCTTCCTCGCTCGCGCAACCGCAGATTTTATCTTCCCACTCGCGCTGCTTGTCCGCGCTCATCGTCAGCGCGATCAAACGCCACTCATTGCGCTTGTTCAACTCCGAACGGCACTGATGATCGACCGCCATTTTCACCACGCTGCCACCAATCCCCGTACCGCCGCCCAAACCGCCGAACGCCGAGTCAGAATCATAAGCGCAGCCGCCCAACAACGCCGCCACAGAAGCAACGGCAACAATCTTTTTCATATTCATAGCCATCCCTTGCCGCAAGGTCGTCTGAAACGCCCCGCAAAGTCTTTAAACAAACGTGTATTATACCGTAAGCAGTGTGAGATGGGGGATTGGGGAAAGTCGGGTATAATTTCGATATTTATTTAAAAATGGGGCATTTTTAGACATGAATCATTTTAAGAAAAACAAACAGAAACAACTTAGATCACTATTACTTCTAAAATCTTCAGAAGAGAAGGAAAAAGCAAGATTTATCGATTATTTAGAAATAATTGGTAAATTTTTTGCAGCTTTGGCTGCGCTTGGATTAATACTTGGAAGCTTTTTAACTCATCGCTATTTAGATTTTATTGAACAATCTAGCATCTTTCCTGATGCCATGACTTCTTCTTCCAGTTTAACTACTAGTTTATTTGTTTTTGCTCTAATTCTTATAGTTTTCATTTTTCCTTTTGTATCCCCTTATTTTCTACTAAACATGTCTAGCGAATATGAAAAAAAAGGGAAGAAGCTAAAAAAACTAAATTTACCTTTATACACCTTAGCTTCAAGCTTCCCGATTCTAATTACATTACTTATAATCATGGAATACTTTGGAAATAAAGACAACTTACCAATTCATACTATTTCTGTACTTGCATTGACAATACCCTGTATTTTTTACCTACTACAGGAAAATATCTATATTTTTTTTAAATTTTTAAAATATATACTGCCATCAAATAACTGTTTTGACAATAAAAAGCAAAATATAATTCTAAAGCTTATCAAATTTATTAAAATTTATTTTTTCCAAATTTTATATACTATATTTTATTTTACTTGTTTAATCTTCATAACTGTAACGACAACCCCGCTCATTCTTATACTAGGCTCATTAGCAGATTACAACTATACCAAAGAAAGAGTAATTTCATTTCTGAGTACTATCAAATTCACCCTATTTGTACTGTTAATCTTGCTTTTTATATCATTTACAATGTTTTTTTACCCTTTCATTTTCATAATCTTAGCATATGATTGGATACCTAACGGATTAACACAATACATGTACTTATATTTCTTAAGCTTTTTTATATTCCTAAATATCAAATTCGTAGCAGATGAAATAAATAAAAGCAATAGTATCAAAGAAAAAAATATCTCTGTTTATACGCTTCCTATTTTTCTTTCTTTTTTGTCATTTTTACTTTTGCTTTTTTATTCTAATAACTCTGCAATACATATACTTTATCCTGTTCGATTTGTGGAAATTCCTAAAAATTCTTCATGGTACTTATTGCACAATAATTTCCAGCATAATAACGGAACCCAAGAAATCAACGGGCTCGATAAGAATGATTTATTTAAATTAAAACAAAAATTTAAATGTTCTGCTCTTTCAGAAAAAGAAAAAGAAAAAAAGGTATTACCTGTTCTTCAATCCCCGAGCAACGTAACAACGCCCTATACGGCTACATGGCTTGGAACTTAGGAGACACTAAGGTCTTCTGCCCACCAACAGCTGAAAACAACAAAGGAAAAGAAGAAGCTGCAAAATTAGCTAAGGAATGTATCGTCATCAACGGAAAATCCTTACAGATATTGAATGAAAAATACATCGATATTATGCCCAAAGAGCGTTAATCCTCCTTTCAGACG
This sequence comes from uncultured Neisseria sp., assembly GCA_963529965.1. Classification (GTDB taxonomy): domain Bacteria; phylum Pseudomonadota; class Gammaproteobacteria; order Burkholderiales; family Neisseriaceae; genus Neisseria. The sequence continues at coordinate 3,941 of CAUSDA010000080.1, read as the reverse complement.
ACCTGCTATAATCCACGTCGTCTGAAAACCCTCTTTCACGGAAACCGCCATGTCCGATCTTTTCACCCGCCAACCTGATGCGCCGCTTGCCGAACGCCTGCGCCCGCATACGCTTGATGACGTTATCGGGCAGCAGCATTTAATCGGCGAAGGCAAGCCGCTGCGCGTGGCGGTGGAAGGCGGGAAGCCGCATTCTATGTTGCTGTGGGGGCCGCCGGGTGTGGGCAAGACTACGTTGGCGCGGATTTTGGCGCAGAGTTTCAATGCCCAGTTTCTGCCTGTTTCCGCCGTATTTTCCGGCGTGAAAGACATACGCGAGGCAATCGATAAAGCCGAAATCGCTTTGCAGCAGGGACGCGCGACGATTTTGTTTGTCGATGAAGTCCACCGCTTCAATAAGGCGCAGCAGGACGCATTTTTGCCCCATGTTGAAAGCGGTTTGCTGACCTTTATCGGCGCAACTACGGAAAATCCGTCGTTTGAAGTCAATCCCGCGCTGTTGAGCCGCGCGCAGGTGTATGTTTTGCAATCCTTGTCTTCAGACGACCTCAAGAAACTGATTGCTAAAGTGTTGGCTTTACCCGAATACCGGGATTTCACGATTGAAGCCGATGCACAGGAGCTGCTGGTCAATACCGCCGACGGCGATGCGCGCAGATTGTTGAATTTATTAGAACAACTTTTACGCGCTGCCGACACACGTCGTCTGAAAACCCTGACCGCCGAATTTCTCGCCGACAGTCTCGGGGCGCAAATCCGCCGTTTCGATAAAGGCGGAGAGAGTTTCTACAACCAAATCTCCGCCCTGCACAAATCCGTGCGCGGCTCGCATCCGAATGCCGCGCTGTATTGGTTCTGCCGTATGCTCGACGGCGGCACCGACCCGCGCTACCTCGCCCGCCGTATCGTGCGCATGGCGTGGGAGGACATCGGGCTTGCCGACCCGCGCGCCTTCCAAATCGCCAACGATGCCGCCGCCACCTTCGAACGCTTAGGCTCGCCCGAAGGCGAACTCGCGCTGGCGCAAGCCGTGCTGTACCTTGCCGCTGCTGCGAAATCCAACGCGGGCTACAAGGCATACAACCAAATGCGCCGCTTCGTCAAAGAAAACGCCAGCGACGAAGTACCCGTCCACCTGCGCAACGCCCCGACCAAATTGATGAAGGAATTGGGCTACGGACGCGAATACCGCTACGCCCACGATGAACCGAACGCCTACGCCGCCGGCGAAAGCTATATGCCCGACGGCTTGGACGAACCGGATTTTTACCAACCCGTCCCGCGCGGCCTGGAAATTAAAATCGGCGAGAAGCTGGAATGGTTGAAATCGCTGGATGAAGAAGCGTTGAATAAGCAGAAGTAAATGGTGTCTTCAGACGACCTGTTTCACAACGACGGTCAAATGCTTGTATCGTCAAGCTAATTTGGCTACAATCCGATTTTCCTTTTTCTTGCTGAATAATCGAACACAGAAAAAATCGCGGCTGCTGAACCCGATTTCCGAAACAAAGTTAGAAAGCAGATAATGGACAATTTAGACCACAGTCGCAGCCGTGCATGGCGGCGGCATCAAGCAAAACGACCCAGCCATCGCGTACACGGTAAAGACCCTTCTGAGGGTAAGCTCGAGAAAAAGTGGGATTTGATGTATTTCCGCAGGAATAAAGTCAAACGCGCGCAAAAACTGGGCTTTGTTTACCCCTTCAGGCAGCATGAATTTGAAGCTGAATGGTTTGATTAACTTAAAAAACACATTTCGACTCAATCGAGATGATTTTCACAAGGCGGATATTTCTCCGCCTTTTTAATTTCTATGAACGCACTTTTTATTTGCAGCCGCAACCAATGGCGCAGCCCTACCGCTGAAGCAGTATTCCGACGCTATCCGAACGTGCAGACCCGTTCCGCAGGCACAAGCCCCAATGCACGGCACACCGTTTCCATCAACGACATCGCATGGGCGGATAAGGTTTTTGTGATGGAACAAAAGCATAAAAACCGCCTGTCGGCGCAGTTTCCCCGCGCTTTGCAAAATAAGGAAATCATTGTTTTGGACATTCCTGACGATTACCGCTATATGGACGAAGAATTGATCGAGATATTGAAGGAAAGCGTCGAGCCGTATTTGTCTGACAGCTAGTCTATAAGACTTTGAATAAACGAAGGTAAAGGGCATGGATAAGGTTTCAGACGACCCCAAACGTCGTCTGAAAATCCAATCATCGAAAAAACCGGATTCCCATCAAAGGAATCCGGTTTGTTTTATTCCAAACTTAGAAATCCATTCTCACGCCTAGGCGGACGGAGCGGCCCGGCTGCGGGGCGATGTATTTCAGCATGGCGTTTTGCGGACGTGCGGTGCGGTTGGCAAGGTTGAGTGCATCGACAAACCGTTCCGATGTTACCTTGCCGTGTTTGAACGTTTTAAGATACCGAAACCATTCAAAGACAAACTCTGCGGTTATCGAATTGCAGCAGCCATGTTTTTCAGACGACCCCTCCCTGCCGTATAATGCCGTTTTCTGTTTCCGCTTCCCAAACGACCATCATGATCGAATCCATCCGCCTCCCCGCCGCCTCGCTCAAACCCGCCACCGTCGCCCTGCCCGGTTCCAAAAGCATCAGCAACCGCACCCTGCTGCTTGCCGCCTTGTCCGACAACACTTGCGAAATCCATTCCCTGCTCAAATCCGACGATACCGACCGTATGTTGGAAGCGCTCGATAAACTCGGCGTTGAAATCGAATATCTTGCCGAAGGTCGTCTGAAAGTACACGGTACAGGCGGACGTTTCCCCAACCGCACTGCCGATTTGTTTTTAGGCAACGCGGGAACGGCGTTCCGTCCGCTGACCGCCGCACTTGCCGTTTTGGGCGGCGATTATCATCTGCACGGCGTTGCGCGTATGCACGAACGCCCTATCGGCGATTTGGTCGATGCGCTGCGGATTGCCGGCGCCGATGTCGAATATCTCGGCAACGAACACTATCCGCCGCTTCATATCGGCGAGCGCCAAGACCGCGGCGAGCGCGTGATTCCGATTAAGGGCAATGTGTCCAGCCAGTTTCTGACCGCCCTCTTGATGGCACTGCCGCTGACCGGACAGGCATTTGAAATCCGTATGATCGGCGAGTTGATTTCCAAGCCCTATATTGACATTACCTTGAAACTGATGGCGCAATTCGGCGTACAGGTTGCCAATGAAGACTACCGCGTCTTCAAAATCCCCGCCAATGCCCGCTACCACGCGCCCGACCATTTATATGTCGAAGGCGATGCCTCCAGCGCGTCCTATTTCCTCGCAGCCGGGTTGATTGCCACCACGCCCATCCGCGTTACCGGTATCGGCGCAAACAGCATACAGGGCGATGTCGCCTTTGCCCGCGAGCTGAAAAAAATCGGTGCGGACGTGGTTTGGGGCGAAAACTTCGTCGAAGTCTCGCGTCCGAAAGAACGTGCCGTCCAAGCCTTTGATTTGGATGCAAACCATATCCCCGATGCCGCCATGACCCTTGCCATCGTCGCGCTTGCCACAGGACAAACATGTACACTGCGCAATATCGGTTCATGGCGCGTCAAAGAAACCGACCGCATCGCCGCGATGGCAAACGAGTTGCGCAAACTCGGTGCAAAAGTCGTCGAAGAAGCCGAAGCGATTCACATCACCCCGCCTGAAACACTGACTCCCGACGCTGTCATCGACACTTACGACGACCACCGCATGGCGATGTGTTTCTCGCTGGTTTCCCTGTTGGGCGTACCCGTCGTCATCAACGACCCGAAATGCACCCATAAAACCTTCCCGACTTATTTTGAAGTGTTCTCCTCGCTGACCGACGCGGCTTAAAGCAGGAAGACATCTACCCAAACAAAAAGGTCGTCTGAAAGTTTGAACTGCACCCCAAAAGTTGGACATCCCCTCCAACTCACAAGGTGCAGTT
>CAUSDA010000079.1:0-12302 GCA_963529965.1 uncultured Neisseria sp. | reverse complement strand
GCTTCAGCACCTTAGAGAATCGTTCTCTTTGAGCTAAGGCGAGGCAACGCCGTATTGGTTTAAAGTTAATCCACTATATGAAATATTGCTTACGGCAGGAGTTTGCCCGGGTTCATGATGTTGTGCGGATCAAGCTGGGCTTTAATGGCGCGCATCAGGGCGATTTCGGACGGGGTGCGGACGCTGGGGAGCCAGTGTTTTTTGATGGTACCGATACCGTGTTCCGCCGCGATGGTGCCGTGGCAGGTGAGGATGTGTTCATAGACGATGCTGTTGACGGCATCTTCGTAACGGTAGGCTTCGTTGCTCAAGACGTTGGGCAGGAAGGTGTTGTAATGCAGGCTGCCGTCGCCCAAATGTCCGAAGCAGACAATTTGTATACCCGGAAAACGGGTTTTCAAGGCGGGGGCGCATTGACGGACAAAGGCGGCGACTTGGGCAATCGGGACGGCGATGTCGTGTTTGATGCTGGTGCCGAGCTTGCGCTGGGAGGCGGAAATGTTTTCACGCAGCGTCCACAGATCGAGGCGCTCTTGTTCGGATTGCGCGATGATGCTGTTTTCTTGGCCGTTTTGATAGAGAAACTCGGCAAGTTTTTCGTCGAGCGCGGCATCGGGAACGGAATCGGTCAGTTCGAGCAGGACGTGCCAGTTTGCATCGGTCGGCTGTTTGAGATGACTGAACTCGGAAGACAATGCCAAGGCGTAGCGGCTGATCAGCTCGAAACTGGTCAGTCGTTCGGCAAAATGCCCTTGTACGGCTGTTAAAAGCTGTACGGCAGATTCGATGTCGTCCAAACCTACCCATGCGGTCGCTATGGTTTGCGGACGGGCGAAGAGTTTGAGCGTGGCGGCGGTGATAATGCCGAGTGTGCCTTCGCTGCCGATAAAGAGGTGGCGCAGGTCGTAACCGGTGGTATTTTTGTGCAGCGGTTGTAGATGGGAAACAAGTTCGCCATTGGGCAGGATGACTTCCAAGCCCAATACCAAGTCGCGCATACTGCCGTAGCGTAAAACGTTTAATCCGCCGGCATTGCAGGCGATGTTGCCGCCGATTTCGCACGAGCCTTCGCTGGCAAGACTGAGGGGGAACAGTCTGCCTGCTTCGGCTGCCGCTTTTTGGACGTTTTGCAGGATTAAGCCTGCTTCGACGGTGATGCTGTTGTCGGCAAGGTTGATTTCGCGGATGCGGTTGATTTTGGAAAGGTTGAGCAGTACGCCGCCGGAAGCTACCGCTGCGCCGCACAAACCGGTATTGCCGCCCTGTGGGGTAACGGGGATACGGTGTTCAAAACAAAACCGCATGATTTCTTGTACATTTTCTATGGAATGCGGTTGCAAGATGATGTCCGGTTCGGAAACAAAGCGGCGGCGCTGATCGTTTAACAAGGCCGGAGTGGCTTCGAGGATTTCGGCGGGGGAAAGGAATTCAAGAAAACAGTCGTACAGATTGGGCATAACGGGCAGCAGGATGGTTTGTGTGTGTACGGAAGATTATATAGCGGATAAGGGAAGCGAAAAACGGTAAAGGTCGTCTGAAAAACAAAAAAGCAGGATACAATCCGTATCCTGCTTTTCTAACTGTAAAAATATTATTTTGCAGCAGAAGCGGCAGAAGCAGCAGCTGAGCTGGCAGCAGAAGCAGCACCAGTTGCAGCAGAAGCAGCGGTATTAGCTGCAGAAGCGGCAGTGTTGGCAGCAGAAGCAGCGGTGTTAGCTGCAGAAGCAGCTTCAGTTGCAGAGGAAGCGGCAGAAGCAGCACCGGTTGCAGAAGAAGCAGCAGAAGCAGCAGTTTCAGAAGCACCGGAAGCGGTAGGAGCAGCAGTATCAGCGCCTTTGTTACAAGCAGCCAAAGCCAAAGATAACAGAGCAGCAGCAATCAGAGATTTTTTCATTTTGAGAACCTTCTTTAAATCGATTTAAGTAGAACAAAACAACAAAACGACATATAAGTCGTTTCATTTAGAGTAAAAATTCATTGCTGAATTTCCTGCATTATGCCCCACAGGGTGCTTCGGTGCAACGATACGGACGAATTAGTAATTTTTAATCAATCTGAAATGGACGAAAGACGGGGGTGAAACTAGTCCGCATTGGCTGTTATTCAATGTACATTTGAAATAAATTGTATAGTAAAATTTATTTATTTCATGCGTTTACATTTGAAGAATGCGCTATGGGCCTTTGTTTTCAATCGGTTTAAATGAAATTCGGGCAGTTGTTGCGCATAAAAGCAAAAAGTTGTAAAAAAGTTACACAAATATAAAGATTATCAAAATTTACGCTTTTGCGCGCAATATGTTAAATATTGTGCATATAAATTTATAATTGTTAGTTTTGATAATTTTGCGATAAATCTCCGTGCATGACGGCGGTGTGTTAGAATGCTTTAGATTTGTTGGCAGAGGGTTGTCAATAAAGAAAACCTGTTTTGATAAACGGTCATGATAAAGGATAAAAAATGGCTATTGAAAAAAATTCTGTGGTTTCGCTTCACTATGAAATGTACGATGCGGACAACCAACTGCTGGACAAAACCGAAGAACCCATCGTCTATCTGCATGGCGGATATGACGGCATTTTCCCTTTGGTGGAAGAAGCTTTGCATGAGAAAAACGTCGGCGATACCGTTGAAGTCGCGCTGTCTCCCGATGATGCTTTTGGCGAGCAGGATCCCGGCCTGGTGCGTATCGAAGATGTCAGCGTGTTTCCGGTTGAAGTGGAAGTCGGCATGATGTTTGAAGCCGATGATCCTGAAACCGGCGATGTCTTGATTTACCGCGTAACCGACGTGGCGGACGGCAAAGCCGTAGTAGACGGCAACCATCCGCTTGCCGGCATGAAAATCTTGTTCAAAGCGACAGTTGACGGCGTACGCGATGCGACTGAAGAAGAAATCGCACACGGCCACGTTCACGGCCCGCACGGTCATCATCACTAATTGAGTTAGTCTGCAATGCAAAAGGTCGTCTGAAAACAGGATTGGGTTTCTGTTTTCAGACGACCTTTTTGTATTTTGTTAAGAATATTGCTGTGGTATGGCTTCACTTAATGGATTAATCTTCGGCATAAAATTCATATATGTCGGTTTCACTCCGGGTAAAAACCAGAGCCAATTTACCTTCAGGTATTCTTTTTTGGGACATGCCGCCGATGCAGATTCCTAGGCTTGGAAAGGTGAGGTAATGTTTTCCTTCGAGAAAATGATGTTCGTTTTTTAGTTTTTCTATGCTCTCAGTTTCAAAGAGATTCAAGCCGTTGAAAATAGGATATGTGTATTGATTGCAAGTGACGGCAACCAGCCTGTTTTCCTTATAGTGCAATTCGCATGAACCTCGTGTTTCAAAAATGCTCCCTAAAATATTGTGTTGCAAAACTTTTTCTGCTTTGCCGAATTCGGCAATGATTTGTTGCATAGTATTGCCGAGTTTGAAAAATTTACCGTTTGTTTCTACGCCTTCAAAGGATGAGATTTTTACTTCATGAGGTTCTACTTCCGAAGGTTTCTTTTTGACTTTATTTTGCCAAAAATCTGTCAACTTGGTTTCTTCCTTGGAAAAAACGATAACGGCTTTGCCCTCCGTTATGCGTTTTTGACTCATGCCACCAATGCAGATACCGAGTTCAGGAAAGGTAATATACGATTTTTCTTCAATAAAATCATTCTGCTGCTTGATTTCTTCTAGGTCTTCGGCTGTAAAGACGTTTACGCCGCCAAGCATGGGGTTGGTATGTTTGTTGCAAATGATGGCAACAAGTTTATCTGCCCTATATTTTAATTCACAAGCAAATCTGTATTCGGTAGTAATATTCAAAAGGTTGTCTTGCACCACTTCGCTGGCCTCTCCAAATTCGGCGATGATTTGTTCATTGGTGTTACCAAGCTCAAAAAATATGTCGCCTAAATCCACGCCTTTAAAAGGGATAATCTGAAACTTATTGACCGTCATTTTGATTGCCTCATTTTATAAATGGCGGCTGCCTGAGCATTATTCGATGGCAAGCTGAGCCAATTCGTCTTTCGTGAATGCTTCCAGCAGAATATACGCTGCGTCAATAAAGCGGTATTTTTCTTTGGGCAGCTGTGCGATAAAGGTTTCGTAGGGCAGCTCGGTAGGTGAATCGTCATCGTTGGTAAAAATCAATCTCCAGCTGCTGATATCGTTGTTGGAAATATCGAGATCCGTGCCGTATTCTATTTCGGGTTGGTAGGGCAGGATAGTCGGCAGTTCAGGGTTTAAGACATAAAAGCCGACGAGCTCTCCCGTGTCACTATTTTTTCCAATCATTTGATGAGCGGAATAGGCATCCAGCCATTGGGTTTCACGCATCAGGCGGCTGAAGGCTGCGAGTGGGTCGTTGTCGGCTAGAATTTTGTCGCGAATCTCTTTGTTCAGTGCCACAGGGCGGGTAACGCCGTAGAATTTATAGTTTTGTATTTCGTCTTCATCTTCAAAAGGCACCATGGATATACCGGCCTGTATGTCTGGTTTGAAATCGAAGGTTTGGATGGTGTCAGCAGTGAAGGTTTCATCGGTTTCGCAAGTAATCGGCTGTTTAAGCGCGCGGGCTAAATCGGCGAGATATTGCAGGGCGATTTGCCAGTCTTCCAAAGTGCTGGGCGTGAATTGCCGCACAGCGTATTCCTGTGTGTCTTCATCAAAGGATAATTCAAATCCCCTACCGCTTTTTTCGTTCACGCCAAGCAGCAGACATTCGAAGTCGGATAACGGCATGGCTTGAAATTGCTTTAAATCAAAATCTTCATCGTGTTCATCAAATGAAAATTGTGCCAGCGGCTGCAATGAAAGCTGGAAACATTCCTGCACGGTTAATACAGGCAAGCGGCTAAATAGCTTTTTGGGATTTTTGATGTAAAAAGAAATGCTCATCGGAATGTCCTTTCCAAATTTTGGCGGTATTTAGCCGTTATTTGTAGACAGTTTGTACAATGAAATTAATGCAGGCTGTTTTAAGTTTTCAGACGACCTCGGATTTTTTGTGACTGTTAAACGGCAAAATGGTCGTATCCGTCATCGATTTTTACACAGGCGCGTTGAGGGTGTGGCTTCGTCGCCTGCCGTACCTTCGGTGTAAACGGTGCCGCCAGCCTGCAACACAGCACTTTTACCCGCCCTACCAGAATCCCTGTTGCTGCCCAACCATATCGGGCGGCGACTGCATATACGTCCGCACAAAATCAAAGAAATCGCGGCTGATTTCAAAATGTCCGTAACGCAGCATGGAGGCGTATTTTTTCCATTCGGGATGCGTGCGGATGATGTCTATCGGGCAGTTGCGGCGGGTTTCGGCATAGTCCACATTGCGGCGGAAGGGGATGAAGGTCTCGTTCATTTGGAACGGATAGGCGGTATCGTCCGTAATTTGGCCGAATGCGGTAAAGGCTTGCAGTTTTTCCGTGCCGTCCATGCGGATTTTCGGGCTGTAATAAAGCAGCCAGTCGCCGCGCTTCATGCGGTTGAGCGGTGCGGCTTTGCCGTGGCACACTTGGCAGAACCCGCCTGCCACGCCGCGCAGGACGTGTTCTTTGGATACGGTACCAATCCAATATTTCGTCATTATTGTCTTTCTATCGGTTGCGGATTTGAAGCAGCCTGCACTTGGATTTTCCGAAAGTGCAGGCTGCTTTTTAGGTTTCAGACGACCTACGATACCGTATGGTCGTCTGAAACCTTTATTGCCGTACTGTTTTACCGTTCGATTTGGCTCACATCACGCACCGCGCCTTTGTCGGCGGAAGTCGCCATTGCGCCGTAGGCGCGCAGGGCGGCGGAGACGTAGCGGTCGCGGTTTTCCGGTTTCCACGCTTTGCTGCCGCGTGCTTCCATTTCGGCGCGGCGGGAGGCGAGTTCTTCGTCGGACACTTTCAGATTGATGCTGCGGTTGGGGATGTCGATTTCGATGGTATCGCCTTCGTGTACCAAGCCGATGGCGCCGCCTTCGGCCGCTTCGGGCGAAGCGTGGCCGATGGAGAGACCTGATGTGCCGCCGGAGAAGCGTCCGTCGGTCAGCAAGGCGCAGGCTTTGCCCAAGCCTTTGGATTTCAGGTAGGAAGTGGGATACAGCATTTCCTGCATGCCGGGGCCGCCTTTCGGGCCTTCGTAGCGGATGATGACGATGTCGCCGGCGACGATTTGGTTGCCCAAAATGCCTTCGACAGCGGTTTCTTGGCTTTCAAACACGCGGGCGCGGCCGGTGAATTTGAGGATGCTCTCGTCCACGCCTGCGGTTTTTACCACGCAGCCGCGTTCGGCGATGTTGCCGAACAAGACCGCCAAACCGCCGTCTTGCGAGTAGGCGTGTTCGACGTTGCGGATACAGCCTTTTTCACGGTCGAGGTCGAGGGTTTTCCACATGCGGTTTTGCGAGAACGCTTGGGTGGTGCGTACGCCGCCGGGCGCGGCTTTGAAGCGTTCGATGGCGTGGGTGTTTTCGGGATTGGTCACGTCCCATTTTTCAATCGCGTCTTTCAGCGTCGGCGCGTGGATGGTGTACACGTCGGTGTGCAGTTTGCCCGCTTTGTCCAATTCTTTCAGGATGGCGAAGATGCCGCCGGCGCGGTGCACGTCTTCCATGTAGTAGTCGTGGTTGTTGGGCGCGGTTTTGCAGATGCAGGGCACGACGCGGCTCAGGCGGTCGATGTCGGCCATTTTGAAATCTACGCCCGCTTCGTTGGCGACGGCGAGCAAATGCAGGATGGTATTGGTGGAGCCGCCCATGGCGATGTCCATGGTCATGGCGTTTTCAAACGCTTTTTTGGTGGCGATGCTGCGCGGCAGCACGGTTTCGTCGTCTTGCTCGTAATAGCGTTTGGTGATTTCGACAATCATGCGGCCGGCTTCGAGGAACAATTCTTTGCGGCCGGCGTGGGTGGCGAGGTAGGAGCCGTTGCCGGGCAGGGACAGGCCGAGCGCTTCGGTCAGGCAGTTCATGGAGTTGGCGGTGAACATGCCGGAGCAGGAGCCGCAGGTCGGGCAGGCGTTTTGTTCGACTTCTTCGACCTGTTGGTTGCTGACATTGTCGTCCGCCGATTCAATCATGGCGTCAATCAAGTCCAAGCGGCGTTCGGGCTGGATGTTGGCCACGCCGATGACCTTGCCCGCTTCCATCGGACCGCCGGAAACAAAGATGGTCGGGATGTTCAGGCGCATGGCGGCAATCAGCATTCCAGGGGTGATTTTGTCGCAGTTGGAAATGCACACCAGCGCGTCGGCGCAGTGGGCGTTGACCATGTATTCGATGGAGTCGGCAATCAAATCGCGGCTGGGCAGGGAATACAGCATGCCGCTGTGTCCCATGGCGATGCCGTCGTCGATGGCGATGGTGTTGAATTCTTTAGCGATTGCGCCCGCTTTTTCAATTTCGCGGGCAACCAGCTGACCCATGTTGTGCAGGTGGACATGGCCGGGCACGAATTGGGTGAACGAGTTGGCAACGGCGATGATGGGCTTGCCGAAGTCGGTTTCCATCACGCCGGTGGCGCGCCACAATGCGCGTGCGCCCGCCATATTGCGGCCGTGGGTGGAGGTTTTGGAGCGGTATTCTGGCATGGGGTATTCCTCAGAGGGGTGGTATTTTGAAAGACGAGCCGTCTGAAATAAAGGTATCGACTTGAGCAACCTTTGTTTCAGACGGCCTTTAGACCGGTATTTTATATGAAATACCGCATAATAAGAAATGCTTTAAGGCAAACGAAAGGTCGTCTGAAACAAGGTTTCGACTTTACGAAAACTGTTTTTCGGACGACCTTGATGGCAAGAAATCCTAGCGTTATTTACAGTTTTTGAAAGACAATACTTCCTTTGAAGCCGTCTCTCCCGATAGAGGCGCAATTAATTGATAAAGGCAAATTCAGAAAAGCAGGCAAGATGATCGATTATGCAATTAGTGACGGGCATATTACCAAGACAGAATGCCGTAGATTAAATGGGAGATAAGCAAGATGTTGAAAATTTTGAATAATTCCTTAAATGGGATTACTTTGGGGCAAAGAAAGGTTGACTTAGATGATGCTACTTTAAATAAGTCTAGTTGTTCATTAGAGTTTGATAGAAAGCACAAGATACAATCTGATTCACAAGTGATTACTGTATCATCTTCTGAAACTTGTGATGAATTTAGCTTAAATGGAAAAATTATTAACTTCTCCAATCTCGAAAAATTTGCAGAAGAGGAGAATCCTCTGGTAGAAATTTCGGGTGAAGAAAACTATTTTTATACTTTTCCACAATATAATTTAGCTTTATATATTGATTATAAGGGTAAATTGTTTCTACAGGTTTTAATTTACGATGAAAGTATAAAAGATTTATATGAAAATAGGGGTCTAAGATACTTAGACTTCCAAAAAAGTAAACTTAAAAGTCTAATTACATTTTATGGTAAATTGATATTTATTCCTCATGTGTCAGTAGGTAATTTTGAATTTAACAGTTCTCTATCGGATATTATAAAAGAATATGATATATTAGAAAAAATTATCCCGGATAAGAAAAATATCTTATGGATAAATAATTTTGCGCTTAGATTTGATAATGAAAAATTGACGCAAATTACGATTTTTATGATAAAAAAGAAATAATTCCAATATACTATAATGAAATTAATATCTCATCAGAAAAAGGGCTTTCTGAGTTATTAAATAAATATGATGGAATTGAAAGGGGGAAATTTAAATATCTTTTCAAAGAATTAGGTTTGGTTGTGGCAAAAGACTTCTCTGAGTTTCACTTCTTTGAACAATCATTATTAAAATTTTGGGCAAATTTGCATAGGCCTATAACCAGTTGGTAATTGCAGGTTGTAAGTACATAGCTCAATTAAACTCCGGATTCTGATGCATGGAATGTAAGGAGTTTATGCATGTATTTTTTGTTTTTCAGACGACCTCAATATCTTCTTTGAGATCGTCTGAACTATCTGTTTTTTTTACATAAAAAGCGTTCTAAAGAAATTAGGCTTTGAATTGGAGAAAGTAAATGGAAAAGTTGTTGGTTGGAGCAATTGGGACTATTTTGCTTTTGATAGGTGCTTCAAGTATGTCACATCCACTTGAAAAAAATATTCCATATAATGATTTGACCGTTAAGTACTATTTAGGAATGAGTTTCCCTAAGTATAATCATCCTGCAAAATTGTATAATGAGATTAATTTGGATAAAGTAGATGAAATTAGAAAAAGCAAGGAAATTATATCTTATTATGTCGGATTTTATAGAGATGAAAAATTAATTAAATTTGATAAATATATTAATAACAACAAAATAATGGGTTTTACCTATGAGTATGATGGCAGAGGAAATCTGATAAAAATATATCAAAATAACGTTGAATAAAATAAACAGATTGAGGTTGCAACCAACAAAACCGTGAGGTCGTCTGAAAATTAGTTTTCAGGCGACTTTCTTTTTATGCTGCCGAAAACGTGCTTCTATATTAACTGACTTCCCCCCCCTCCCACACACCGCCTTCAATGGTTATGCTTTTTCATTTTCATGGCTTATTTCAAAGCCGTTTTCCAGTCCAAACCGCCAAGGGAAGGGACTTGGGTGATGCTGTGGTCGGCAAGGTTGATGGCGGTCAGTTCGCCGCCCCAAAGCGCACCGGTGTCGAGGGAGAGGATGTTGTCGGTGTTCATAAAGCCCAGCGAAGACCAGTGTCCGAAGACGATGGTGTGGCTGAGGTTTTGCCTGTCGGGGGCTTTGAACCAAGGGCGCAGATTCGGGGGCATTTTTTTGAGGGTGGATTTGTAGTCGTAATCGAGTTCGTTTTTCAGTGTCAGCGCGCGCATTCGGGTGAAGACGTTGAGAATCATGCGCAGGCGGTCGTAGCCGGTCAGGTCGTCGCGCCATTCGGCGGGTTTGTTGCCGTACATTTTGGAGAAAAACTTTTTGTATTTTTTGCCGCGCAGTTCGGCTTCGGTTTCGCTGGCGAGCAGTTCGGCGCGGGCGATGGTCCACTGGGGCAGGATGCCGGCGTGAACCATAACATGGCGCACGCCTTTGATCAGCAGGGGCTGGAAGCGCAGCCATTCGAGCATTTTTTTGCTGTCGGGATGTTGGAGGATGGGGGTGATGGTGTCGCTGCGCTTGATCGTGCCTTCGCCGTAGCCGACGGCAAGCAGGTGCAGGTCGTGGTTGCCGAGAACCATGCGGACGCTGCTTTCGTGTTCCATGCAGAATTGGAGGACTTCGAGGGATTTGGGGCCGCGGTTGACGATGTCGCCGACGAGCCAGAGGGTGTCTGTACCGTGGTTGAAGTTGATTTTGTCGAGCAAAAGGGTGAGTTCGTCGAAGCAGCCTTGAATATCGCCGATTGCGTAGTGTGCCATTGTTGTTATTGTCCGATAGTGTGTGGTGTTTCAGACGACCTTTGGCTTGTGGGAGGTCGTCTGAAAACGGGTTGCGTGTCTTATGCGTTCAGTACCAGCACGGCTTCGGCTTCGACCTGCACGCCTTTGGGCAGGGAGGCGACACCGACGGCGGCGCGGGCGGGGAAGGGTTCTTGGATGAACTCTGCCATGACTTCGTTGAAGACGGCGAAGTTGGCGAGGTCGGTCAGGTAGGCGTTGAGTTTGACGATGTCGCCCAGCGTGCCGCCTGCGGCTTCGGCAACGGCTTGCAGGTTTTTAAAGACTTGGCGGGCTTCGGTGCGGAAGTCGCCGTTGCCGACAACGGTCATGGTGGCAGGATCGAGGGGGATTTGACCGCTCATGTAAACGGTGTCGCCCGCGCGCACGGCTTGGCTGTATGCGCCGATGGCGGCGGGGGCTTTGTCAGTGTGGATGATGGTTTTGGACATGATTTTCTCCTGTTGTCGGGGTCGTCTGAAAGATGGAAGCTTTGATGAAAACGGTGTCGATTATCGTATAAAACCGAGTGATTGTGTAGGGTATGGATATTTTCAGACGACCTTAATGAAGCGGCAGTCTGCGGATGTTACGGTTTGGTGTATCAAGGTCGTCTGAAAAAATCCAATCTTACAAAAAGCATTGCAACAAATCGTTTAAAAACAACCGTCCCCGTTCGGTCGGGCGGAACACGGTCGGATCGGTTGCCAACAAACCTTTTTGTCTTGCCGTTTCGATTTGCGCCATGATTTTGGCGGCGGGTACGCCCGTGCGTTCCTGCAACATTGCGGCGGGTACGCCGTCGGTCAGGCGCAGGACGTTCATCATGAATTCGAACGGCAAATCTTCGGCGGCAACGGTTTTGCGTTCGACGGCTTCACTCGGCTGACTTTGCATTAAGGCGAGGTAGTCGTTGGGATGGCGGCGGCGGACGGTACGCTCGATGCGGTCGGGGTAGGAAATTTTGCCGTGCGCACCCGCGCCTATGCCTAAATAATCGCCGAACTGCCAGTAGTTCAAATTGTGGCGGCACTGCATGGCGGGTTTTGCAAAAGCCGATGTTTCGTAGTGGATAAAGCCCGCGCCTTCCAGCGCGCCGTGTACTGCGTCTTCGATATCCAACGCCGCTTCGTCTTGCGGCAAACCCTTCGGCGGCGTATGACCGAACGGCGTGTTCGGTTCCATCGTCAGATGATACGCGCTGATGTGGGTTGCGCCCGTGTCGATGGCGGTTTGAACGTCATCCAATGCCGTCTGAACGGTTTGGTTCGGCAGGGCGTACATCAAGTCGATATTGACTTTATCAAATAATTTCAACGCAGTATCGATGGCGGTTAAGGCTTCTTTGCCGTTGTGGACGCGCCCCAGCCTTGAGAGCATATCGTCGTTGAAACTTTGCACGCCAATAGAAAGCCGCGTGATACCCGCATCTTTAAATCCTTGAAATTTCTCGATTTCAAACGTGCCCGGATTGGCTTCCAAAGTAATTTCCGCTTCCGGCTGCAAGCGCAACAGCGAACGCACGCCGCTCAACAAACGGTCAATCGATTCTGCCTGAAACAGGCTGGGCGTACCGCCGCCGAAAAATATCGTTTCCACCGGCCTGCCCCAAATATTGGGCAATTCAAGCTGCAAATCGGTCAGCAGCGCGTCGATATAGGCGGCTTCGGGCAATCCGTTTTTCAGGCTGTGGGAATTGAAGTCGCAATACGGGCATTTTTTGATGCACCACGGGATGTGGATGTAGAGCGATAGGGGCGGCAGGGCGGTGAGTTGTCCAGGGCGTTGGAAAGTGATTTGGGTCATGGTGTGTTTTTGGGGATTGAGGCCGTCTGAAATTTTTTCAGACGACAGTTGCGGTATTATATAGTGGATTAAATTTAAATTAGGACAAGGCGACGAAGCCGCAGACAGTACAGATAGTACGGAACCGA
>CAUSDA010000078.1:0-12324 GCA_963529965.1 uncultured Neisseria sp. | reverse complement strand
GGTGCTGAAGCACCAAGTGAATCGGTTCCGTACTATCTGTACTGTCTGCGGCTTTGTCGCCTTGTCCTGGTTTAAAGTTAATCCACTATAAAAGGACGCATGATGCGTCCTTTTTGTCTTTGACAAGTCGTCTGAAACCCGACGACGAAGAAACCGTCAATCTTCTTCCCCTTCCGGCAAACCCTTATCCTGCAAAGCAGATTCTTGGGCGTTTCCCACCAAATCGCGTTGCAGGCGTTTGGTGGTTTTGACGCCCAGCGCACGCAGTTTCTCGGCGCGGCTGACAAGGTTGCCGCGTCCTTGCGAGAGCTGTTTGTAGGCTTGTTGGAACTGGCTTTGCGCTTGGTCGATGTTTTTGCCGACGGCCTCGAGCGTTTGGACGAAGCCGGTGAATTTGTCGTAAAGCCTGCCGCCTTCTGCCGCGATGGCGAGGGCGTTTTGGTTTTGCTGTTCGTTGCGCCAGATGTGGGCGACGGTGCGCAGGGTGGCGAGCAGCGTACTCGGACCGACCGGCATGATGCGCTTGTCGAAACATTCTTGGAAGAGGCCGGCATCGTGTTGCAGGGCGAGCAGGTAGGCGGGTTCGACGGGGATGAACATAAACACGAAGTTCAGCGTGCGCACGCCTTCGAGGTCGGTATAGTCTTTTTGCGACAGGCTGCGGATGTGGGCGCGGATACTGGCGACGTGGGCGGCGAGTTCGCGCTCGGCGGTTGCGGCGTCGGCGGCTTGGGTATAGCGGACGTAGGCGGTCAGCGAGACTTTGGAGTCGATGACGATTTGTTTGCCTTCGGGCAGGTTGACGAGGACGTCGGGCTGAAGGCGGCGCGCGCCGTCTTCTTCTTGGCGGACGGCGGCGGCTTGGACGGTGTATTCGCGTCCTTTTTGCAGGCCGGAATGTTCCAAAACGCTTTCCAAAATCATCTCGCCCCAGTTGCCTTGGGTTTTGTTTTGCGTGCCGGTGAGCGCGTCGGTGAGGGCTTTGGCGTCGCTGTGCAGTTGGGTGTTGAGGGTTTGCAGGCGTTTGAGTTCGTTTTCGAGGGTCAGCCGTTCGCGCGCTTCTTTTTCGTAGGTTTGCTGAACCAGCTCGCTGAAGCCGTGGATGCGTTCGTTGAGCGGGGTCAGCAGTTGGCTGAGGTGGTCGCGGTTTTGCTCGGTGAAGCGGCGGCTTTTCTCTTCCAAAATGGTGTTAGCAAGGTTTTGGAACTGGTCGCCCAAGCTTTGGCGGGCTTCGGCAAGGAGCTTGAGCTTTTCGTCGGCGGCAAGGCGTTCCTGTTCGAGCTGGATGTGGAGGCGTTCGTTGCGGACGTGCAGGTTGTGCGCGTTTTCCTGAAGCTCGGCGTAATCTTGTTTCAGACGACCTGCTTCCTGTTCGCGCTCTTGAAGATAGCCGATTTGGCGTTCGGCGGCGGCAAAGCGGTTGCCCAATTCCTGCAACTCGCCCTGCAAATCTTGGACATGATAGCGCGCGTCGGCAAGCTCGGATGCGGTTTGCGCCTGATTTTGTTCGGCAAATTCAAGATGCTGGCGGCACTCGGCAAGCGATTGCATCAGGGCAAACTGCTGCGTCTGCGCCTTGTTGCGGGCGAGCAGCCAAGTGATGAGCGCGCCAGACAGAAAGGCAAGCGCGGCGGTCAGGAGGAGCGGGAGATTCATAGGTCGTCTGAAAACGGAAAAAGCAAAAACGGCAATATAGCATGTTTGCAGGGCAAGCTCGCTGCGCGCTTGCATAGGATAGGGCGGAACGGCGGATAAATGATGCCGAGCAGCGGATTTCAGAACGCAAGGCGCAAACGTGGTACAGCACCGATGTAATTGGTGCATGAACGGTAGCACCGAAACAGAAAGCCTTTTTAGACGACCCTGCCAACCCATAAAAACGGCAGGTCGTCTGAAAACCTGAAAACAAGTTTTACACGTTTCGCTGCGCCCAAACAGAGCTTTTACCGCCGACAGCTTGGAAAACCGCCCTCTTTGGGCAAAGCGAAATAAGCCGCAGCGCCGGATGAGAGATTTGCTGAGCAATTTCACAAGAAAACAGCGGATTCCGGTTTGTCGGGCAGGGATTTTGGTTTCAGACGACCTGTTTTTGCCAAAAATGGATAGATCATTTAAAAAATGGCAATGGCGATTATAGTCTGAGGCTAAAAACCCAAAATCCAAGCAGAAAAGTGTTGTTTTTTATCTAATTGAAAAATAAAAGGAAAATTTAAAAATTTTCTAAAATGATGTAATTTGGCAACAAAAAATCCGAGAGCATCTATTCTAAAATAAACAATTTGTAATCGGCTTGTAACTAAGACATCGGTGTCATTTTCAAAACTAAAAATAATTTATCAAAATAATTACATTATAGCATTTATACCGCTATTTTCTTTACAAAAAAACTGTATAATTTATCAATTAAGGCGGTATCATGACATCTGTCGATATGGCAGACATGTCGGCAACGAATACAAATGTTGTTAAATAACATTTGATTAATATGTAAAAGGATTGCCCGAAATGAAAAATTTATTGACCTTGGCCGCAGCCTCTTTAATCGGTATGGCCGGTGTTACCGCTTCAGCCTCTATGGTTGCCCGCAATATCGAAACCGCTGCAAAAAAATAATTTGAAAACAAACGAAATATTTTAAACGCTTCCCAAACCCCCACAAACAACCTTCCCCCCCGCGGCGGAGCGGCTTTTGGCTTTCAACCGATTCCGGCATCAGATGCCGACACAAGCGCGAACCGCAGACCGCCCAGTTCGGCGGCGGGAACAAAAGAAAGAGAGATGACCATGAAAAACTTAATTAAATTGGCAGCCGCCTCCCTGATTGGCATGTCCGGTCTGACCGCCAGCGCGACGACCGCCGCCAAAAACATCGCCGAAGCCGGCAAATAATCAGCCGACCCGACGATATATTGGATTAAATTTAAATCAGGACAAGGCGAGACAACGCCGTACCGGTTGAAAGTTAATCCACTATAACATCCGCAACACAAACACAAGAAAGAGACTCAAAATGAAAGAATTGATCAAACTCGCCGCCGCATCGCTGATCGGTATGTCCGGTCTGACCGCAGGCGCGACCCACATCGCCGACAATATGCGTACCGCGATTAAAAAATAAGCTCGGGCTGTTTTAATCCCCAAGCTGTCGGAAGTCAAAGCAAAGGTCGTCTGAAAAGTTTCAGACGACCTTTTTTGATTGGGTCGGGTTTCGGGAAAAAGGGCGATTTCAAAACGGGCGCAGCCGTATTGGGTAAACGGTTTTCTTTCGGTCTGTCGGGAAAGCATGGTTTGCGGACTGTATGCTGCGTAGCCGAAAGCTGCCCTTTCTCGTTCTTTTGCGATCGGGTGGAGGAAAAGACAAGCCTGCCCGTTATGTTGAAAAGGGGTCGTCTGAAACTTTTCAGACGACCCCTTGGCATTGAATCGGGTGTTCAGGCAAAGGTTAATCCACTATACAAAGCGTTATGCCAATTCCAGCTGTTTTTCCAAGCTTTCCACCAGATTGTCGTCCAGTCCCAAGGCTTGCGACAGGCGGCTGAGGAAGACGATTTCTTTGCGTGACAAGTCTGCGTAGACCAATCGTGCCGCCAGATAGGTTTCCGCTGCCAATGCCTGATCGTTGCCGACGGCGGCGGCGAGTTCTTCTACTGTTGCCGGATTGGCGTATTCGGCGGTAAGCCATGCGGCGGTTTCGGGGTCGTCGCCGCTTTCACGGGCGATGACTTGTTTTTCCGCGTCGTCAATCAGACCGTCCGAAGCCGCGGCGGCAATCATGGTGCGCAAAATC
Organism: uncultured Neisseria sp.; assembly: GCA_963529965.1. Classification (GTDB taxonomy): domain Bacteria; phylum Pseudomonadota; class Gammaproteobacteria; order Burkholderiales; family Neisseriaceae; genus Neisseria. Next base: position 8,537 of record CAUSDA010000078.1, on the reverse strand, counting down.
ACGCGGCTGTGTGTTTCGGCGAGCAGTCCGGCAGGCTCGAACGCGCCTTGCGGCACGGCTTCCTGCTGCTTGTTTTTCTGCCAGTTTTGATAACCCTGATACGCCAGATAACCCAAAGCCGCCACGGAGCCGACTTTGACCAGCGATTTGGCGGTTTTTTTCTTCATCAGCATGGACGCCAGTCCGCCGACCAAAGCGCCGCCGCCAAAAGAATTGAGCGGGCTGTCGGAAACGGATTTGCCGCTTTTTTGAACGGTTCCCAAGATTTGATTGAGCAGGTTGTTGAAGTTCATGATGATCCCCTCATGGTGGTCGGTTTGGGTCTGAAATGGAGGCTCGGGGTTGTCTGAAATCGGGATGGGCGTTTCAGACGACCTGTTTACACAAGGCTCTTAACCGCGTACCCGCTCGATTTTCGCGCCGACTTTGCCGAGTTTTTTCTCGATGTGTTCGTAGCCGCGGTCGAGGTGGTAGATGCGTTCGACGATGGTTTCGCCACCGGCGACCAAGCCTGCCATAACGAGGCTGGCGGAGGCGCGCAGGTCGGTCGCCATCACGACGGCGCCGGAGAGTTTTTCCACGCCTTTGACGAAGGCGGTGTTGCCTTCGGTGGTGATGTTCGCGCCCATGCGGTTGAGTTCGGGAACGTGCATGAAGCGGTTTTCAAAGATGGTTTCGACGACGCGGCTGTCGCCTTCGGCAACGGCGTTCATCGCCATAAATTGCGCCTGCATGTCGGTCGGGAAGCCGGGGTGGACGACGGTGCGGATGTCCACGGCTTTGGGACGCTGCTGCATGTCGATGGAAATCCAGTCGTCGCCCGCTTCGATGATGGCGCCCGCTTCGACGAGTTTGTCCAATACGGCTTCCATGGTTTTGGGAGCGGCGTTGCGCAGGACGACTTTGCCGCCGGTCATGGCGACGGCGCAGAGGAAGGTACCGGCTTCGATGCGGTCGGGCACGACGCTGTGTTCGCAGCCGTGCAGCTCTTTTACGCCTTCGACGGTCATGGTTGATGTGCCGATGCCGCTGATTTTCGCGCCCATTTTGACGAGGCATTCCGCCAAATCGACGACTTCGGGTTCGATGGCGCAGTTTTCCAAAATAGTCGTGCCTTCGGCGAGGGTTGCCGCCATCAGCAGGTTTTCCGTACCGCCGACGGTAACGACGTCCATGACGACGCGCGTGCCTTTCAGACGGCCTTTGGCTTTGACATAACCGTGTTCGATGGTGATTTCCGCACCCATGGTTTCGAGGCCTTTGAGGTGCTGGTCGACGGGGCGCGAACCGATGGCGCAGCCGCCGGGCAGGCTGACTTGGGCTTCGCCGAAACGCGCCAGCGTCGGGCCGAGCACGAGGATGGAGGCGCGCATGGTTTTCACCAGTTCGTAGGGGGCGCAGGTGTTGTTGACGGTGCCGCCGTTGATTTCGAATTCGTGAATGTTGTCGGTCAAAACGCGCGCGCCCATGCCTTGCAGCAGTTTTTGGGTGGTTTTGACGTCGGCGAGCATGGGTACGTTTTTCAGGCGCAGGGTGCCGGAGGTCAAGAGTCCGGCGCACATCAGCGGCAGGGCGGCGTTTTTCGCGCCGGATACGGTGATTTCGCCGTTGAGCGGGCCGTTGGCGGTGATTTTGAGTTTGTCCACAGTGTTTCTTTCGTTGTTAAGACAAGTCCCGACGGCGCTGCCGGCAGGACGGGATTCGTTTAGGTTCGGAATTATAAGGGATTTTGACGGTTTTTGCGGGCGGGCGGGGAGAATTCTTCCGAAGGGTGTTTACGGGGTACGAATGGTCGGAAGGGTCGTCTGAAAACTGTCGGGCGCAGTTTCGCAATGTCTGTTGGAACGCTGTCAAATCTGCGCTTTCAGACGACCTTTTTGCTGTGCGGCGGAATGAAGCCGCCGTTCCCCTCAAGCCTTGTCCGACAGGCTGTATCCGTCGGACAAGGATGGGCGGCGGGGTTATTCGGCACCGACGACGACAATGTGCAAATCTTCAGGTTTGACGCGGCGCTTCCAAGCGTCTTTGACTTGCGCCACGGTCAATTTGCCGATGGCTTTGGGGTAGGCTTCGAGATAGTCGTTGGGCAGGTTGTGATAACCGATGATGCTGAGGTATTTCACCAGCTTGGCGTTGGAGTCGAAACGCAGGGGGAAGCTGCCGATGATGTTGGCTTTGGCTTGCGCCAGTTCTTCTTCGGTCGGGCCTTCTTCGATGAATTGTTTGATGACCGCCTGAGCCTGTACGAGCGAATCTTTGGTGTTTTTCTTCTGGGTGGAATAGGCGATGGTGAACATACCCGCTTCGGTCGCCGGTTCGAGGTTGCTGTATACGCCGTAGGTGTAGCCGTAACGGTCGCGCAAGACTTTCATCAGGCGGCTGTCGAAACCGCCGCCGCCGAGGATGTAGTTGCCGGCAACCAAGGCGTAATAGTCGGGGTCGTGGCGTTTAATCAGCGGCATCCCGAGCAAGACTTGCGCTTGTTCGCCGGCAAACGGGATGTCGCGGCGTTGTGCCGGATTGGGTTTGACAGGCGGGACGGTGTGGGCGGCTTTGCTGCGGTCGGGCAGGCCGTTCAACACGTTTTTCACAAGCTGGTCGGCTTGTTTGCGGTTGATGTCGCCGACGATGGCGACGATGGCGTTGTCTTTGCCGTATCGGCTGCGGTGGAACGCGCGGATGTCGTCAAGGTTGACTTTGCGGATGCTCTCCGCGGTGACGTTGGCGCCGCGGCCGTATGGGTGGTCGGGATAGGCAAGTTTGGTCAGGGCGCGTCCGGCGGTAAAGTCGGGGGTGGTTTCCTGTTGTTGGAGGGTGGTCACCGCCTCTTTTTGACGGCGGTCGAACACGGCGGGGTCAAAACGGGGGTGCGTCAGGGATTGGTTGAGCAGTCCGGCGGCTTTTTTGAGCGTTTCGGGGCGGCTTAGGCTGCGCAAGACGGCGGCAGAGCTTTCCTGTCCGCTGCTGCTGTCGATTTGGGCGGCAATATCGTCGGCGGCGGCATTAAAGGCTTCTTCGTCCAGCTTTTCCGTGCCGTCGGTCAGCAGGGCGGCGGTGAATTCCGCCACTTCGCTTTTGCCTTCGGGGTTGAACACGCTGCCCGCGCCTTTGAAGTTGACCTGCATATCGACGATGGGGTTGTCGTGTTGCTCAACCAAAAGGACTTCTGTGCCGTTGCCGGTGGTCCAACGTTGGATGTCCACGCCTGCCTGCGCGGCTGTGGAGAAGGCGAGGGCTAATATGAGGGGAAGGGATTTCATCGGATATTCCTTTGCGGTTTAACCCGGTTGCCGGGGCGGAAGGGCGGTTTGGCGCCGTATTCCGTCCCGTTCCGAGTCATGTGCCACTTCGGGCGGGGTCGGTTCGGAGGTCGTCTGAAAACGGGAAAAGCAGTTTCAGACGACCCCTTTGGTCGGTTTATTTAGGTTGAGGCTTGTTTGCCGCCTGAACAATCGGGTGGTACAGGATTTTCGGGTCGGGCATCACGACCACGGTCGCCAGGCGGTCATCCGTCAGCAGCTGAGCGGCGGCCTGCACATCTTCGACGCTGACGGCTTTCAGGCGGCGGCGGATTTCCGCTTCGTCGCTGTATTCGAAGCCGCGCGCTTCCAGCCGCCCGATGATGGAAGCCTGTGCTTCCATAGAGTCGCGCTCGTAGATTTCGGACGCTTCCGACTGCGCTTTGATGCGGTTCAGCTCTTCGGCGCTGACTCCGTTTTCGGCGATGTCTTTCAATTCGCGGCGCAATTCGGCGATGACGGCATCGACTTCGACGTTGTCCGCCGGCATGGCGAAGATGCTGAACAACGGCATTTCACGGCTGATCAGGTCGTAACTTGCGCCCGTACTCAAAGCCATCTGTTTGCCGCGTATCAGGTTTTTATCCAAGCGGCTGGACGAGTTGCCCGACAAGATTTCCGACAGGACATCCAGCGCATAGGGCAGTCTGTCGTCCAGACTTTCCAATCCGGGGACGCGGTAGTTCAAGCTGACCAAGGGTTGGCGCGTGACCACCGAGGTCGTCTGAAAATTCACAGGTTCGCGTTTGAACGGTTCGTTGGCAAGCATATTGCGGTCGGGCTGCTGTTTGGCGGGAATGTTGCCGAACAGTTCCGCCGCGGTTTTGAGCGTCTTTTTGGCATCGACATCGCCGACAATCACCAAAACGGCGTTGTTCGGCGCGTAATATTGCCGATACCAGTCGCGCAAATCGTCGGCTTTGAGCGTGTGCAAATCATCCATATAACCGATGACCGCGGCTTTCATCGAAGGCAGCGTAAAGCTGTTCAGATACACCTGTTCCCACAGTTTGCCGTCCGCCGTGTCTTCCGTGCGTTGGCGGCGTTCTTCGCGGATGACGTTCATTTCATTTTGAAATTCTTCATCGCTGAAATTGAGGTTGTGCATCCGGTCGGCTTCGAGCTTCAACACTTCGGGCAGGTTTGCCGCCGCGATGTTTTCGTAATAAACCGTCTCGCTGCGGTTGGTGTAGGCATTGTTCTCTCCGCCCAAAGCGGCGACGCGGCGGTTGAATTCTCCCGAAGGTACGGTCTGCGTGCCTTTAAACATCATGTGTTCCAAGGCATGGCTCAAACCGCTTTTGCCCTGTTTTTCATCCACGCTGCCGACTTTATACCAAAGCTGCGACACGGCGACCGGCGCGCGGCGGTCTTCTTTCACAATAATCTTCAACCCGTTGGGCAGCGTTTGCGATACGGTCTGCGCCAGCGTGAGTACGGGCGCGGACAAAGCAAATATCAGGGCAAGATGGCGTAAGCTGTTCAATCTGGATTCCTCTCAGTCGGTCTGGCGCAGAGCAGTCTCTGCTTGAGTGCGAAATATTACCGAGAACGGGACGAAACGGCTGTCCGCCCGTTTCAGTCTGCGCTGAAGCAAAATCAATAAAAACGGTGATGAAGCCGCCGTTTTCGAGTGATTCCGCTTCAGCCCAAATATGCCGGAGAGACTTCAAATCAGGACAAGGCGCGGCAACGCCGTATCGCTTTGAAGTCAATCCTTTTATAGAACGTTGCAATGATAAACAGTTCCCATATGCGTAAACAAAAAGGTCGTCTGAAAATCAAAGATTGGGTTTTCAGACGACCCCTGCGTCACAAGATGGGCGTCACATTCAACCGGATTGGCGGTTCTCTTCCAATACCAATTCCATTACCGACACCGTCTCGCCGTTGTGCCGACAGGTCGCGATTTCACACCAGCCGTATTTCTCGTAAACCGACTGCACGTCCGGCGTATAAAGGTAAAGCTTGGGCAGGCGCATTTGGCGGGCGGCGGCGAGGCAGTGTCCAATCAACAGAGCGCCCACGCCCGTCCCCCTGTGTTCGGGCAAAACGAACACATCGCCCAGCCAATATTCGTATTGGGGAAACTCTTCCATATCGTGCCGTTTGAGCGCGGCCGAACCCAGCAGCGCGCCGTCCTTTCCGACGGCGGCAAACGCCAGCGGCAGGTTTTCACCGTTTAGGCATTCCGCGTAATAGGCGCGGATTTTCTCCATAGACGACCACGGCGCAAAATCATGCCATTGCAGATAAAGCGCGCGGGCGAGCGGTTCGACGTGTTCGGGGCGTAAAGGCATGATGTTCATGAAGGGCATGATACGCCCGCGCCTTCCGCCTGAAAATGCCCCCCCTTTTTGCCGATACGTTTTCAGACGACCCCGCTTAAATCGAAATGCGGTTTCCCTGTGCAGCCTCAAACCTTTGCCATATGCCGTTTGACAAGCGTTTCAGATTCGGCTAAAACCGAAAAATGTTTGGCATCGTAAACTCCTGTAAATCCGGATGAAAGCGTCGGATACGGGCGTTTCCCGCCAAATCCGCAGGGTGCGGCAGGCAATCCTTACGCCCGCGCCCGCTCTAAGAAAAATATTGAAAATGCCGGCGGGGCAGGCAGGTTTCCGCCGGGGCGGTCCGTCTGCCCAAGCTCTGCCAACAGGAGAACTTTAATATGTCTGACAACCATTCCGCCCGCAAGGAAAAAACCTTCTTCGGGCATCCCATCCAGCTTTCTACCTTGTTCCATATCGAATTGTGGGAACGTTTTTCGTTTTATGGTATGCAGGGTATCTTGTTGATTTATTTGTATTACGCTGCCAATAAAGGCGGTTTGGGCATAGATAAGTCGCTCGCCGGCGGCATCGTCGGCGCATACGGCGGCAGCGTGTATTTGTCCACCATACTCGGCGCATGGCTTGCCGACCGGATTTGGGGCGCGGAGAGGACGCTGTTTATTTCCGGCATCGTGGTCATGCTCGGACACATCGTTTTGGCAATCGCACCGGGGCTGTACGGGCTATTGAGCGGCTTGGTGTGTATCGCATTGGGCAGCGGCGGCGTAAAATCGTCGGCAAGCTCGATGGTCGGCTCGCTTTATGAGGCAGATCACATGAAGCCCCTGCGCGATGCCGGATTTTCCATTTTCTATATCTCCATCAACATCGGCGGCTTTTTAGGCCCGCTCTTGACCGGCTTGCTGCAAACGAAGATGGGTTTCCACTACGGCTTCGGCGCGGCGGCAGTCGGTATGGCTTTGGGGCTGTGCCTTTACTCTGCGGGACGCAAACTGCTGCCGCATACGCCTGCCCCCAATCCGCTGCGCCCTGAAAAAGTGCAGACCGCTGCGGCAGTCGCCGTGTTGATTGTCTTGATTATCGGCAGCCTGATTGCCTCGGGCACGATCAATTTGGACAACTTCCCCAAATTCCTGCTCGGTACGGTCATTCTGACCATTATCGCCTATTTCTCGCGCCTGCTCGGCAGCAGCCATGTGTCGTCTGAAAACAAACGCCACATCATTGCCTATATTCCGCTGTTTCTGACCATCTGCCTGTTTTGGGCAGTCTGGTACCAAGTCTATTCCGTAGCAACGGTATATTTTGACAAAACGGTTAACCGCACCCTATTCGGCTGGACTGTCCCCGTTGCATGGAAAGATTCCATCCAAAGCATGTGGGTCATCCTCTTCTCGGGCATGATGGCGGCGATTTGGACGAAAATGGGCAAATATCAGCCGAAAACCCCGTTTAAATTCGTGTTGGCGATGATTGTTGTCGGCGTATCCTATCTGATATTCGTACCGTATGTCTCATCAGAGACACCCATGCCGATTAGTGTTTTCGCACTGTTCCTGCTCGTCCTCACCATAGGCGAACTGATGATCTCGCCGATTGCACTTTCCATCGCGACCAAAATCGCCCCGCCCATGTTCAAAACGCAAATGGTCGCGCTCAATTTCTTGGGCTTTTCAGTGGGTTTCACTTTGGGCGGCGTGTTGTTCAAAGAGGGATTCAAGGAGAAAGCACCGCTGGATTTCTACTGGATGATTTGCGGCATAGGCGTGATAACCGGTTTGGTATTGTTGCTGCTCGTACCTATTTTGAATAAAATGCTCAAAGGCGTAGATTAAATACTGATTCATTAAGAAGGTCGTCTGAAATGCCGTTTCAGACGACCTGTTTTTAAGGACTTTGAACCCATGAAACCCCACTCTTTCCTCCTGCTCCTCCTGCTTGCCGGAGCAGCCCATGCCAACGACAGCATGGGTACAGTCAGCACAAGCGGCATCAAATATCTGAAAAATCCGCATATCGATATGCAGAGCGAAGATTTGTACATCAGCGAACACCAGATTCGCGTGCATTACCGGTTTAAAAACACCTCCTCGCAAGACCTTACCGAAACCGTCCTTTTCCCTTTGCCGATTGTTCCTGCTTTCACCGATTCCGACTTTGCCGACACCAAAGGCTTGGTTGACAGCTTCCGAATTTACGCCGACGGCAAACCTGTCCGCCCGCAAACCCACGTCCGTGCCTATTTTGAACGGAGTAACGGCTCGCTAGTGGACGTGACCGCCGATTTGAAAAAATGCGGTTTGAGCGATCAGGAACTGATGCACCCTTGGACGCAAAAGCAAGACGGTGAAAAAATCGGCAGCAAAATCAGAGCCTGCCGCTCTGCCAAAGTCCAATCCATGCTGCCCAAGCAGCCGGATGAACTGCCCGATTGGTCGGCGCAGATTGTTTACAGCTGGAAGCAAACCTTCAAAGCCGGCAGCGTCACCGAAATCAAACACCAATACACCCCGCTGGTCGGCGGCAGCTTCCTGCCTTCGCTCAAAGCCGAAGACAGCAAAGCATTTATAGATGAGTACTGCATGGATGAAAACTTCCTCAACAACTTTAAAAATGTGAAAGAAGAAAAGGTCTATCACCATTTGGGCTATATTCTGACTACGGGCGCCAACTGGGCAAAACCCATCGGTAAATTCACGTTGACCATAGATCGCGAGCCTAATACCGTGATTTCACTTTGTTGGGACAAATCCTTGCGCAAAGTAGGGCCGAACCGCTTCCAAGCAGTCAAAGAAAATTTCCTGCCGAAAAAAGACTTGGACATTATTTTCGTTTACGAAAAACCCTAAGCGGCATACATATAGTGGATTAACTAAATCAGGACAAGGAGACGAAGCCGTAGACAGTACAGATAGTACGGAACCGATTCACTTGGTGCTTCAGC
>CAUSDA010000077.1:0-12532 GCA_963529965.1 uncultured Neisseria sp. | reverse complement strand
TCGCGAAGGTGGTCGTACCGTAGGTGCGGGTGTGGTTTCTTCTATCATCGCTTAAGTTTAGAGGCCAATAGCTCAATTGGTAGAGTATCGGTCTCCAAAACCGAGGGTTGGGGGTTCGAGACCCTCTTGGCCTGCCAAATAAAAAATTAACCGGCCCTGTGCCGGTTAATTTTTTTGCATTTCTTTTTTAGTAATTAATTTAAACCATTGCATGAGTGAGATAGTGCGACTTTGATGCTGTGGTGAGTGAGTAAAGATGACTGAACATACATCTGAACATAAAGCAGAAAAGTCGGGTCAGCTTGTAACATCCGGCAATCATTCTACGCCGCCTAAGCGAGAAGGGCTGCTTTCCTATTTTAAAAACTCATGGTCTGAGTTTAAAAAAGTTGTTTGGCCTACGCGAGATGATGCAGTTAAGATGACGATCTTCGTTGTTATATTTGTTGCAATCTTGGCAGTATTTATTTACGCGGCAGACAGTGCTATTTCCTGGCTGTTTTTTGATGTGTTGTTGAAGAGGGGGTAAAAATGTCAAAACGTTGGTATGTTGTGCAGGCTTATTCCGGCTTTGAGAAAAATGTCCAGAAGACCCTAAAAGAGCGTATCGCTCGCGAAGGCATGGAAGGTTATTTCGGTCAGATTCTTGTTCCGGTTGAAGAAGTGGTCGATATTAAAAATGGTCGCAAAACCATTAGCGAGCGTAAGTTCTATCCGGGCTATGTTTTGGTCGAAATGGAAATGACCGATGACTCATGGCATTTGGTGAAAAGTACCCCTCGAGTTTCAGGCTTTATTGGTGGTACGGCAAATAAGCCTACTCCGATTTCTCAAAGAGAAGCTGATGCAATCTTGCAACAGGTTCGTTCTGGAGTTGAGAAGCCTAAACCTAAAGTTGAATTTGAAGTGGGGCAGCAAGTTCGTGTAAACGAAGGGCCTTTTGCTGACTTCAACGGTATTGTGGATGAAGTGAATTATGAGCGTAATAAATTGAGGGTTTCTGTCCAGATTTTTGGTCGTGAAACCCCGGTTGAGCTGGAGTTTGGTCAAGTAGAAAAGATTTAAGTTTTTAAATCCCTTGAAAAAAAATCTCTAAGTAAATATAATGCTGAATTCTTTTTTGGGAAGCGGAAATGGTTCCGCGCTATACCCGTTTTTAGGAGTCCTATAAGTGGCAAAGAAAATTATCGGCTATATCAAACTGCAAATTCCTGCAGGTAAAGCCAATCCATCTCCCCCAGTTGGTCCTGCTTTGGGTCAACGTGGTCTGAATATTATGGAATTCTGTAAAGCATTTAATGCTGCAACTCAAGGCATGGAGCCTGGTTTGCCGATTCCAGTTGTAATTACTGCTTTTGCGGATAAGTCATTCACTTTTGTGATGAAAACTCCTCCAGCCTCTATTCTGTTGAAAAAAGCTGCTGGTCTGCAAAAAGGTAGTTCTAATCCTCTGACAAATAAAGTGGGTAAATTGACCCGTGCTCAGTTGGAAGAAATTGCTAAAACTAAAGAACCTGATTTGACTGCTGCTGATTTGGATGCCGCTGTTCGCACTATTGCTGGTTCTGCTCGTTCAATGGGTTTGGATGTGGAGGGTGTTGTATAATGGCTAAAGTATCTAAACGCTTGAAAGCTTTGCGCTCTTCTGTTGAAGCCAATAAATTATATGCAATTGATGAAGCAATTGCTTTGGTAAAAAAAGCAGCGACTGCTAAATTTGACGAGTCTGTTGACGTATCTTTCAACTTGGGTGTTGATCCGCGTAAATCTGACCAAGTTATCCGTGGTTCAGTTGTTCTGCCTAAAGGTACCGGTAAAACAACCCGCGTAGCAGTATTCACTCAAGGTGCAAATGCTGATGCAGCTAAAGAAGCTGGTGCTGATGTTGTCGGCTTTGAAGATTTGGCTGCTGAAATCAAAGCAGGTAATCTGAACTTTGACGTTGTTATTGCATCTCCTGATGCAATGCGTATCGTTGGTCAGTTGGGTACTATCTTGGGTCCGCGTGGCTTGATGCCAAACCCTAAAGTGGGTACTGTTACTCCTAATGTGGCTGAAGCAGTTAAAAATGCAAAAGCAGGTCAAGTGCAATATCGTACAGACAAAGCTGGTATTGTTCATGCAACTATCGGTCGTGCTTCGTTCGCTGAAGCTGATTTGAAAGAGAACTTTGATGCATTGCTGGATGCTATCGTTAAAGCTAAACCTGCTGCTGCTAAAGGTCAGTACCTGAAAAAAGTTGCTGTATCCAGCACTATGGGTTTAGGTGTTCGCGTTGATACATCAAGCGTGAATAACTAATCTAAGAAATTTTCAAGCAACTCAAAATAGAGTTGCTTGAATTTGGGCTACTTAGAATTAAGTAGATGTCCAAGACCGTAGGGATCGCAAGATTTAATCGTAACTGCCCTACGCAGACGGTAGTCCTGAAACACATTGCAAGATTGCTTGTAAGATGTCTTTTTAGGTTACCGCGCTGGTGGGATATCATTCCGATATCCTGTTTATAAACAGTGGGAGGTAGACCTTGAGTCTCAATATTGAAACCAAGAAAGTAGCCGTAGAGGAAATCAGCGCAGCAATTGCTAACGCTCAGACTCTCGTGGTTGCTGAATATCGCGGTATCAGTGTTTCCAGTATGACTGAGCTTCGTGCAAATGCGCGTAAAGAAGGCGTTTACTTGCGCGTTCTGAAAAACACATTGGCTCGTCGTGCAGTAGAGGGTACTTCATTCGCAGCTTTGGCTGATCAAATGGTTGGTCCATTGGTTTATGCTGCTTCTGAAGATGCTGTTGCTGCTGCTAAAGTGTTGCACCAATTCGCGAAAAAAGATGACAAGATTGTAGTTAAAGCCGGTTCTTACAATGGTGAAGTAATGAATGCTGCTCAGGTTGCTGAGTTGGCTTCTATTCCGAGCCGCGAAGAGCTGTTGTCCAAACTGTTGTTCGTTATGCAAGCTCCTGTATCAGGCTTTGCACGCGGTTTGGCTGCTTTGGCAGAGAAAAAAGCAGGCGAAGAAGCCGCTTAATCAATTTTGTTTCTGTTAATCAATTATTTTTTAATACAATATTTGGAGTATAAATAGCATGGCTATTACTAAAGAAGACATTTTGGAAGCAGTTGGTTCTTTGACCGTAATGGAATTGAACGACTTGGTTAAAGCTTTTGAAGAAAAATTCGGCGTTTCTGCTGCTGCTGTTGCAGTTGCAGGTCCTGCTGGTGCTGGTGCTGCTGCCGCTGAAGAAAAAACTGAATTTGACGTAGTATTGGCTTCTGCCGGTGACCAAAAAGTTGGCGTGATTAAAGTAGTCCGCGCAATTACTGGTCTGGGTCTGAAAGAAGCTAAAGACATCGTTGATGGTGCACCTAAAACTCTTAAAGAAGGTGTTTCTAAAGCTGAAGCTGAAGACATCCAAAAACAATTGGAAGAAGCCGGCGCTAAAGTCGAAATCAAATAATTTGATGCTTCCTGTTAAGGCTGGCAGTTTTCTGCCAGCCTTATTTTGCTTATTGTTATTAGGTTAATTTGTTATTTACATTTATTTGCAATTTATTCGCAAGCTAAGTTTAAATAAATGTAAATAACACAAACAATAGGCGTTATTTCAGACGACCTCTTTTTTAAAATTGCTTTTCGGAGTGTATATGAACTATTCGTTTACCGAGAAAAAACGTATCCGTAAGAGTTTTGCAAAACGAGAGAACGTATTGGACGTTCCCTTTTTGTTGGCAACACAAATTGATTCTTATGCGAAATTTCTGCAATTAGAAAATGCTTTTGATCAGCGCACTGACGATGGTCTGCAGGCTGCATTTAATTCTATTTTTCCTATCGTAAGCCACAATGGTTATGCGCGTCTGGAGTTTGTGCATTACACGTTGGGTGAGCCTTTGTTCGATATTCCTGAATGTCAATTGCGCGGAATCACTTATGCAGCCCCTTTGCGCGCGCGTATCCGACTGGTTATTTTAGACAAGGAAGCGTCTAAACCAACAGTCAAAGAAGTTCGTGAAAATGAAGTGTACATGGGCGAAATCCCATTGATGACTCCAAGTGGTTCGTTTGTCATTAACGGTACCGAGCGTGTAATTGTTTCTCAGTTGCATCGTTCTCCCGGTGTGTTCTTTGAGCATGACCGTGGTAAAACTCATTCCTCCGGTAAATTGTTGTTCTCTGCTCGAATCATTCCTTACCGTGGCTCGTGGCTAGATTTCGAATTTGACCCGAAAGATTTGCTGTATTTCCGTATCGACCGTCGCCGCAAAATGCCGGTTACGATTTTGTTGAAGGCTTTGGGCTACAACAATGAGCAGATCTTGGATATTTTCTACGATAAAGAAACGTTCTATCTGTCTGAAAATGGTGTTCAAACCGATTTGGTTGTAGGTCGTCTGAAAGGTGAAACTGCCAAAGTTGATATCTTGGATAAAGAAGGCAACGTATTGGTTGCTAAAGGTAAACGCATTACCGCAAAAAATATCCGTGATATCAGCAATGCAGGATTGACCCGTTTGGATGTGGAGCCGGAAAGTCTGATTGGCAAAGCTTTGGCCGCGGATTTGATTGATCCTGAAACGGGTGAAGTATTGGCTGTTGCCAACGATGAAATCACTGAAGAGTTGTTAGCAAAATTTGATATCCATGGTGTAAAACAGCTTACTACGCTTTACATTAATGAATTGGATCAGGGTGGCTATATTTCCAATACTCTGCGTACTGATGAGACTGCTGATCAGCAAGCAGCACGTGTTGCGATTTATCGCATGATGCGCCCGGGCGAACCGCCTACCGAAGAGGCAGTCGAGCAGTTGTTTAACCGCTTGTTCTTCAGTGAAGACAGCTACGATTTGTCTCGCGTAGGCCGTATGAAATTCAATACGCGTACTTATGAACAAAAATTGTCTGAAGCACAACAACATTCTTGGTATGGCCGTTTGTTGAACGAAACCTTCGCAGGTGCTGCCGAAAAAGGCGGTTATGTCCTGAGCGTCGAAGATATTGTTGCTTCTATTGCTACTTTGGTTGAATTGCGTAACGGTCATGGCGAAGTGGACGATATTGACCACTTGGGTAACCGTCGTGTGCGGTCGGTAGGTGAGTTGACTGAAAACCAATTTCGCAGTGGTTTGGCTCGTGTAGAACGTGCCGTAAAAGAACGCCTGAATCAAGCGGAATCAGAAAACTTAATGCCGCATGATTTGATTAATGCGAAACCTGTTTCTGCTGCCATCAAAGAATTCTTCGGCTCAAGCCAATTGAGTCAGTTTATGGACCAGACTAACCCCTTGTCTGAAGTAACCCATAAACGTCGCGTATCTGCGTTAGGCCCGGGTGGTTTGACCCGTGAACGAGCCGGTTTCGAGGTGCGAGACGTGCATCCGACTCATTATGGCCGCGTATGTCCGATTGAAACGCCTGAAGGTCCGAACATCGGTTTGATTAACTCATTGTCCGTTTATGCACGTACCAATGATTATGGTTTCTTGGAAACTCCTTACCGCCGCGTTATCGACGGCAAAGTAACCGAGGAAATCGATTACTTGTCTGCCATCGAAGAAGGCCGCTATGTGATTGCACAGGCGAATGCTGATTTGGACAAAGACGGTAATTTGATTGGTGATCTGGTAACTTGTCGTGAAAAAGGCGAAACCATTATGGCAACGCCTGATCGTGTGCAATATATGGACGTGGCAACCGGTCAAGTGGTATCCGTAGCGGCATCCCTGATTCCGTTCTTGGAACACGATGATGCGAACCGTGCATTGATGGGTGCCAACATGCAACGTCAGGCCGTACCGTGCCTGCGTCCTGAAAAACCGATGGTTGGTACCGGTATTGAGCGTTCTGTTGCCGTTGACTCTGCTACTGCGATCGTTGCCCGTCGCGGCGGTGTGGTTGAGTATGTAGATGCCAACCGTGTTGTGATTCGTGTTCATGACGACGAAGCGACTGCCGGTGAAGTGGGTGTCGATATTTACAACTTGGTTAAATTCACCCGTTCCAACCAGTCTACCAATATCAATCAGCGTCCTGCCGTCAAAGCCGGCGACGTTTTGCAACGCGGCGATTTGATTGCTGACGGTGCATCCACTGATTTAGGCGAATTGGCTTTGGGTCAAAACATGACCATCGCCTTCATGCCATGGAATGGTTATAACTATGAAGACTCGATTCTGATTTCTGAAAAAGTGGCTGCAGACGACCGCTATACTTCGATTCATATTGAGGAATTGAATGTCGTTGCCCGCGATACCAAGCTGGGTGCGGAAGATATCACCCGCGATATTCCGAACTTGTCCGAACGTATGCAAAACCGTTTGGATGAATCCGGTATCGTTTATATCGGTGCGGAAGTGGAAGCCGGCGATGTGTTGGTTGGTAAAGTAACGCCTAAAGGCGAAACCCAACTGACTCCGGAAGAAAAACTGTTGCGCGCCATCTTCGGCGAAAAAGCATCCGACGTAAAAGACACCTCTTTGCGTATGCCTACCGGTATGAGCGGTACGGTTATCGACGTTCAAGTCTTTACCCGCGAAGGTATCCAACGCGACAAACGTGCCCAATCCATTATCGATTCAGAATTGAAACGTTACCGTCAAGATTTGGGCGACCAGTTGCGTATTTTTGATAACGACGCATTCGACCGTATTGAGCGTATGATTGTCGGCCAAAAAGCCAACGGTGGTCCAATGAAGCTGGCCAAAGGCAGCGAAATCTCGACAGAGTATCTGGCGGGTCTGCCTAGCAAACACGATTGGTTCGATATCCGTTTGTCTGATGAAGATTTGGCCAAACAATTAGAACTGATTAAATTGAGCCTGCAACAAAAACGCGAAGAAGCGGACGAGTTGTACGAAATCAAGAAGAAAAAACTGACCCAAGGCGACGAATTGCAGCCTGGCGTACAAAAAATGGTGAAAGTCTTTATCGCCATCAAACGCCGTCTGCAAGCCGGTGACAAAATGGCGGGCCGCCACGGTAATAAAGGTGTGGTATCGCGCATTCTGCCTGTGGAAGACATGCCGTACATGGCGGACGGTCGTCCTGTGGACATCGTACTGAACCCGTTGGGCGTACCTTCCCGTATGAACATCGGTCAGATTTTGGAAGTTCACTTGGGTTGGGCGGCAAAAGGTATCGGCGAGCGTATCGACCGTATGCTGAAAGAGCAACGCAAAGCCAGCGAGCTGCGCGAGTTCTTGAACAAACTCTACAACGGCAGCGGTAAGAAAGAAGATTTGGATGCCCTGACTGATGAAGAAATCATCGAACTGGCTTCCAACCTGCGTAAAGGCGCATCTTTTGCATCGCCGGTGTTTGACGGTGCGAAAGAATCCGAAATCCGCGAAATGCTGAATTTGGCTTATCCAAGCGATGATCCTGAAGTTGAAAAACTGGGCTTTAACGACAGCAAAACCCAAATCACGCTGTATGACGGACGCTCTGGCGAACCGTTTGACCGCAAGGTAACAGTAGGTGTGATGCATTATCTGAAACTGCACCACTTGGTTGACGAAAAAATGCACGCGCGTTCTACCGGTCCGTACAGTCTGGTTACTCAACAGCCTCTAGGCGGTAAAGCTCAGTTCGGTGGCCAACGTTTCGGTGAGATGGAGGTTTGGGCGCTGGAAGCATACGGCGCAGCCTACACACTGCAAGAGATGTTGACCGTGAAGTCCGACGACGTAACAGGCCGTACCAAAATGTACGAAAACATCGTCAAAGGCGAACACAAAATCGATGCCGGTATGCCTGAGTCCTTCAACGTATTGGTTAAAGAGATTCGCTCACTGGGCTTGGATATCGATTTGGAACGTTACTAAACAGAAGTTTTCAGACGGCCTCTCTAGGTCGTCTGAAAAAGCGGTTTCAGAATAAGAATGAATTAATCGAAATCTGAAAATATCAGGTCGTCTGAAACCGCAATGTACCGTTTCCAATATCGAAAATCCGCCACGCGGTAAAAATACTTCCTTCAAGGAGCAAAAATGAATTTGTTGAACTTATTTAATCCGTTGCAAACTGCCGGCATGGAAGAAGAGTTTGATGCCATCAAAATCGGCATTGCTTCTCCCGAAACCATCCGTTCATGGTCTTACGGCGAAGTTAAAAAGCCTGAAACCATCAACTATCGTACGTTCAAGCCTGAGCGTGACGGTCTGTTCTGCGCCAAAATCTTTGGTCCGGTCAAAGACTACGAATGCTTGTGCGGAAAATATAAACGCTTGAAATTTAAAGGTGTAACCTGTGAAAAATGTGGCGTGGAAGTGACTTTGTCCAAAGTACGCCGCGAACGCATGGGTCATATCGAATTGGCCGCACCTGTGGCACACATTTGGTTCTTGAAATCCCTGCCTTCTCGTTTGGGTATGGTGTTGGACATGACTTTGCGCGACATCGAGCGCGTATTGTACTTTGAAGCATTTGTTGTGACCGACCCCGGCATGACTCCGCTGCAACGCCGTCAATTGCTGACTGAAGATGACTACTACAACAAACTGGACGAATACGGCGACGATTTCGATGCCAAAATGGGTGCGGAAGGTATCCGCGAATTGTTGCGCACCTTGGATGTAGCAGGCGAAATCGAAATCCTGCGCCAAGAGCTTGAGTCGACCGGTTCAGATACCAAAATCAAAAAAATCGCCAAACGCTTGAAAGTATTGGAAGCCTTCCATCGTTCCGGCATGAAACTGGAATGGATGATTATGGACGTGCTGCCGGTATTGCCGCCTGATTTGCGCCCTCTGGTTCCGTTGGACGGTGGCCGTTTTGCCACTTCCGATTTGAACGATTTGTACCGTCGCGTCATCAACCGTAACAACCGTCTGAAACGCCTGCTGGAACTGCACGCTCCTGACATCATTGTCCGCAACGAAAAACGTATGTTGCAAGAAGCGGTTGACTCGCTGTTGGATAACGGCCGTCGCGGTAAAGCCATGACCGGTGCCAACAAACGTCCGCTGAAATCATTGGCAGACATGATTAAAGGTAAGGGTGGTCGTTTCCGTCAAAACCTGCTGGGTAAACGTGTGGACTATTCAGGTCGTTCCGTGATTACCGTAGGTCCATACCTGCGTCTGCACCAATGCGGTCTGCCGAAAAAAATGGCTTTGGAACTGTTCAAACCGTTCATTTTCCATAAACTGGAAAAACAAGGTCTGGCCTCTACCGTTAAAGCAGCGAAAAAATTGGTAGAGCAAGAAGTACCTGAAGTATGGGATATCTTGGAAGAAGTCATTCGTGAACATCCGATTATGCTGAACCGTGCGCCGACCCTGCACCGTTTGGGTATTCAAGCGTTTGAACCCATCCTGATTGAAGGTAAAGCCATTCAGCTGCATCCGTTGGTATGTGCCGCGTTTAACGCCGACTTTGACGGTGACCAAATGGCGGTACACGTTCCATTGAGCTTGGAAGCGCAAATGGAAGCGCGCACCCTGATGCTGGCTTCAAACAACGTATTGTCTCCTGCAAACGGTGAACCGATTATCGTACCTTCCCAAGACATCGTATTGGGTCTGTACTACATGACCCGCGACCGCATCAATGCCAAAGGTGAGGGCAGTCTGTTTGCTGATGTGAAAGAAGTGCATCGTGCATACCATACCAAACAGGTTGAGCTGGGTACGAAAATCACCGTACGTCTGCGCGAATGGGTGAAAAACGAAGCTGGCGAATTCGAACCAGTCGTTACCCGTTACGAAACGACTGTCGGTCGTGCATTGTTGAGCGAAATCCTGCCTAAAGGCCTGCCGTTCGAATACATCAACAAAGCGCTGAAGAAAAAAGAAATTTCCAAGCTGATTAATGCATCGTTCCGTCTGTGCGGCTTGCGCGATACGGTTATCTTCGCCGACCACTTGATGTATACCGGTTTCGGATTCGCAGCCAAAGGCGGTATTTCCATTGCTGTTGACGACATGGAGATTCCGAAAGAAAAAGCGGCCTTGTTGGCTGAAGCCAATGCCGAGGTTAAAGAAATCGAAGACCAATACCGTCAAGGTTTGGTAACCAACGGCGAACGCTACAATAAAGTGGTGGATATTTGGGGTCGTGCTGGCGATAAAATCGCTAAAGCGATGATGGATAACTTGTCCAAACAAAAAGTTATCGACCGTGACGGCAACGAAGTCGATCAAGAGTCATTCAACTCCATCTATATGATGGCCGACTCCGGTGCTCGTGGTTCTGCGGCTCAGATTAAACAGTTGTCCGGTATGCGTGGCTTGATGGCAAAACCAGACGGCTCGATTATTGAAACGCCGATTACCTCAAACTTCCGCGAAGGTCTGACCGTATTGCAATACTTTATTGCGACCCACGGTGCGCGTAAGGGTTTGGCGGATACCGCATTGAAAACCGCGAACTCCGGTTACCTGACCCGTCGTCTGGTAGACGTAACTCAAGACTTGGTCGTTGTTGAAGACGATTGTGGTACTTCAGACGGCTTTGTCATGAAGGCAGTCGTACAAGGTGGTGATGTGATTGAAGCATTGCGCGATCGTATTTTGGGTCGTGTTACCGCGTCTGACGTTGTCGATCCGTCAAGTGGTGAGACCTTGGTTGAAGCCGGTACGTTGTTGACTGAAAAACTGGTCGATATGATTGACCAATCTGGTGTCGATGAAGTCAAAGTCCGTACTCCGATTACTTGTAAAACCCGCCATGGCTTGTGTGCGCACTGTTACGGTCGCGACTTGGCACGCGGCAAATTGGTCAATGCCGGTGAAGCAGTCGGCGTGATTGCCGCTCAGTCTATCGGTGAACCGGGTACCCAGCTGACCATGCGTACGTTCCACATCGGTGGTGCGGCATCCCGTGCGGCAGCAGCCAGCCAAGTTGAAGCCAAATCCAACGGTACGGCACGATTCAGCAGCCAAATGCGTTATGTTGCCAACAACAAAGGTGAATTGGTTGTTATCGGCCGCTCTTGCGAAGTTGTTATCCATGATGACATCGGTCGTGAACGCGAACGCCACAAAGTGCCTTACGGTGCTATCTTGATGGTTCAAGATGGTGAAGCCATTAAAGCCGGTCAAACGTTGGCAACCTGGGATCCGCATACCCGTCCGATGATTACCGAACACGCAGGTTGGGTGAAATTCGAAAACGTGGAAGAGGGCGTAACCGTTGCCAAACAAACTGACGATGTAACCGGTTTGTCTACCTTGGTGGTTATCGACGGCAAGCGCCGCTCCGGCAGCGCATCCAAACTGCTGCGTCCTACTGTAAAACTGTTGGATGAAAACGGTCTGGAAATCTGCATTCCGGGTACCTCTACTCCGGTATCTATGGCATTCCCTGTGGGTGCAGTGATTACCGTGCGCGAAGGTCAGGAAGTTGGTAAAGGCGACGTATTGGCGCGTATCCCGCAAGCCTCTTCCAAAACCCGCGATATTACCGGTGGTCTGCCGCGCGTTGCCGAGTTGTTTGAAGCACGTGTGCCGAAAGATGCAGGTATGTTGGCAGAAATCACCGGTACCGTTTCATTCGGTAAAGAGACTAAAGGCAAACAGCGTCTGATTATCACTGATGTAGACGGCGTAGCATACGAGACTTTGATTTCTAAAGAGAAACAAATTCTGGTGCATGACGGTCAAGTGGTAAACCGCGGTGAAACCATTGTGGACGGAGCGGTTGATCCGCATGATATTCTGCGTCTGCAAGGTATCGAAGCACTGGCGCGTTATATCGTTCAAGAAGTGCAAGAGGTTTACCGTCTGCAAGGTGTGAAGATTTCCGATAAACACATCGAAGTCATCATCCGTCAGATGCTGCGCCGTGTGAATATTGTCGATTCAGGTGAAACCGAATTCATTACCGGTGAGCAAGTCGAACGCGGCGATGTCATGACAGCCAATGAAAAAGCTTTGGAAGAAGGCAAAGAACCGGCACGTTACGAAAACGTATTGTTGGGTATTACCAAAGCCTCCTTGTCAACCGACAGCTTTATTTCTGCCGCATCGTTCCAAGAAACGACCCGCGTTCTGACCGAAGCTGCCATTATGGGCAAACAAGACGAGTTGCGTGGTCTGAAAGAGAACGTAATCGTAGGTCGTCTGATTCCTGCCGGTACTGGTTTGACCTACCACCGCAGCCGTCGCCAGCAATGGCAGGAAGCGGAGCAAGAAGCTTCCGAAATCGAAGCAACAGATGAATAATCCGTAGGATGTTTGTTTGAAAGAAAACCGCAAGGCAATATCACTTGCGGTTTTCTTTTTCAGACGACCTGTGTGGATTATAGTGGATTAACTTTAAACCAGTACGGCGTTGCCTCGCCTTAGCTCAAAGAGAACGATTCTCTAAGGTGCTGAAGCACCAAGTGAATCGGTTCCGTACTATCTGTACTGTCTGCGGCTTCGTCGCCTTGTCCTGATTTAAATTTAATCCACTATATCAATGCCGTTGTGAAAAGTACGGTAGGAAGGGCGGCTCTAATGGAGTTGCGAACCGACTTATTTTTGATAAAGGTCGAGACCTTTGCAAAAAAGCCCTTCCTCCGACAACCGAAACCCCAACACAGGTTTT
>CAUSDA010000076.1:0-12725 GCA_963529965.1 uncultured Neisseria sp. | reverse complement strand
CTTTTATGAGTGTCCAAGATTTGGGGGCCAGTTCAGTTTTCAGACGACCTTTTTACACCGTTTATTGCGATTTCAAGCGGTTCAACAACGTTTTGACCGTACCGCCGTAATAAGCGCTTGAAGTGCAGTACACCGTTTCCAAGCCACATTGACCTTGCGAACCGTATTTCTTGATGCACTGATTCAGCGCAACCTGATGCACGCTCTTAAAGCGCGGCGAAGTAATCACAACCGCATTGTTTGTCGTCAGCCTGCCTTCCGATTTCGGGTATGCGACGGCGATGCAGGTGTTATGAAGCGGAACAACGGATTTACAGCCTGTCGCCTCGCCGTTTTGCACGCCCGAAAGCGTGTCCTGCCCGCGGCAAAACGCTTCCAATTCCGCATTTGCCTCGATTTGCGACATATTTTCTTTAGTCGTTTTAATCAGCAGCGCATCATTGCCGTCTTGCGGGTTCTGCCACATGGCGAGATAACCATAAGTATCCGCTGCATTTGCGCCTGCTGACAAAATGGTGGCGATAAGTGCCGTTACAATTTTTTTCATTATTGATTCCAAATGCTTATGTCGTTATGTTTGACTGTCATCATTATAAAGCAAAGCCCGTTGCGAATATATGCCCTCATCACTTTTCGTTTTAAAGGCCTGATCAAGGGGTCGTCTGAAACGGCTTACTCCTGCGGCTGTTTTCTGTGCTTCACACATTCTGCGGCATATTGCTCGCCCCAGCGGTGCATTGCTTCGATAACGGGCATCAATGTCCGTCCGAACGCGGTCAGCGAATACTCCACTTTCGGCGGCACCTGCGGATACACTTCGCGATGGACAATACCGTCGTGCTCCAACTCGCGCAGCTGCAACGTCAACATCCGCTGGGTAACGCCCGCCAGCAGACGCTGCAACTCGTTGAATCGTCGGGTTTCCCCGTGTAAATAATATAAAATCAATACCTTCCACTTGCCGCCGATGATATCCAAAGTATTGACGACCGGACAGCAGGCGCCGTGTGCCGGTTCTGTTTCCGCCATTATTGACCTCCGAATGACAGTATAAAAATTGTGCGTACTTGTTAATAAGTTTGTACCCCATATAATACATGCAACAAAGTATGGCAACCACGACATTATTAATTTCATTACACAAAGGTCGTCTGAAAAGGTTTCAGACGACCCCACAAGAAGGAACCTCATCATGCGCAACGTCAAACAAATCTACCGTGCAAACAGCCAACACTGGGTCGGCGACGGCTTCCTCGTCCAACCCTTGTTCTCCCACATGGGGGACGACCGCGGCACCAACCCTTTCCTGATGCTCGACTACG
This sequence comes from uncultured Neisseria sp., assembly GCA_963529965.1. Taxonomy (GTDB): domain Bacteria; phylum Pseudomonadota; class Gammaproteobacteria; order Burkholderiales; family Neisseriaceae; genus Neisseria. The sequence continues at coordinate 11,403 of CAUSDA010000076.1, read as the reverse complement.
CCGCCCCCTATGAATTCTCCCCCAACGAAGCCCGCAGCCCGCGCGGTGTCGGGCAACACCCGCACAAAGGCTTTGAAACCGTTACCATCGCCTACCACGGCGAAGTGGCACACCGCGACTCCAGCGGCGGAGGCGGCATCATTTACGAAGGCGACGTACAATGGATGACCGCAGGTTCGGGCATCATCCATGAAGAATTCCACTCCGAAAACTTCAGCAAAAAAGGCGGACTGTTTGAAATGGTCCAACTTTGGGTCAACCTGCCCGCCAAAGACAAAAACGCGCCGCCGCGCTATCAGCATCTCGCCAAAGCCAGTATCCCCGTGGTTGAGCTCCCTGACGAGGCAGGCCGCCTGCGGCTGATTGCAGGAGAATACAAAGGCGTAAAAGGCGCAGCCGACACCTTCACCGAAATGAACGTCTGGGACATCGTTTTGAATGCCGGTAAAAAAGCCGTATTGGAAATACCCGAAGCCCACAACCTGTCTATGGTCGTCCTGCGGGGCAACGTTACTCTAAACGGCAAAGAGCAGGCGGGCGCAGGACAATTGGTCGGTTTTGAGAAAAGCGGCAGCAACGTACACATAGAAGCCGGCAGCGAAGAAGTCAAAATTCTTTTGCTCTCCGGCGTCCCGATTGACGAACCCGTCGTCGGCTATGGCCCGTTTGTGATGAACACCGCCGAAGAAATCCGCCAAGCCATCAGCGATTTCAAAAGCGGCAAATTCGGCAGCATTGATTGAGCATCTGCACCGAAACAAAATAGGCTGTATCCACAGGCAGGTTTCTCGTGCTGAAAACGGATATCACGCGTTTCACTATAGTGGATTAAATTTAAATTAGGACAAGGCGAGGCAACGCTGTACTGGTTTAAAGTTAATCCACTATAAAATCCAATAGACAATGGTTTCGGCTATACTGTCGGCTGTCGCGGCGTTGGCCCATTTTGCTGTGCGCAATCTGTAAGCCGTCGCCCGATACCGATAACCGATTCATTTCGCTCTATTTATTTTCCGTCAACCCCAAAAAGGAAACCCTTATGGCTCAAATTACCTTCCACGACAACCCTGTCCACACTTCCGGCGACCTGCCTGCCGTCGGTCAAACCGCGCCTGCATTCAGCCTGACCGCTGCCGACCTGTCCGACAAAACTTTGGCGGATTTTGCGGGCAAACGCAAAGTATTGAACATTTTCCCAAGCGTCGACACCGGCGTGTGCGCCCAATCCGTGCGTACGTTTAACCAACGCGCGTCTTCTTTGGACAACGCGGTCGTGTTGTGCATCTCCGCCGACCTGCCGTTTGCCCAAGCCCGCTTCTGCGGCGCGGAAGGTTTGGACAATGTTGTGAACCTGTCTACGTTCCGCAGCAGCTTTGCCGCCGATTACGGCGTCGCCCTGACCGACAGCCCGTTGCGCGGACTGACTGCGCGTGCCGTTGTGGTTTTGGACGAAAACGACAAAGTCCTGCACAGCGAACTGGTTGCTGAAATTGCCAACGAGCCTAATTACGACGCGGCTTTGGCTGTTTTGTAAACCAGGGTTTTAAAGCTGAAAAAGGTCGTCTGAAACTTTCAGACGACCTTTTGTCTTTCTTCCTATAGCTAAATTACTCTATTTTCGATACGCAACTTACCGGTTGTCGTCATTCCCGCCCCCGCCTACGCGAGGACAGGCTACGGCGGGAATCCATTTTTGAAATTCGGAAACTGTTTTTCAAATCAAGGTTTTTCAGATTTTACAATGGATCCCCACCGTAGCCTGTCCTCGCGTAGGCGGGGGCGGGAATGACGGAATTTGATGACATGCTGTATTTAAAGTTAAGTGTGTTTGCTATAACTATTTCATAGGCGGTTTCAATTCAAACGCTTCGGGATGCGCCTTAAAATATTCTACGGCGATAAATCCGCCGCCGATGATGATCACCAGGAACACCGCCATGACAATCATAGCAAGGATGAATTTGTCCGAAGGATGGGCGTCGGGCTTGCGTTTATCCGCCATTATTTCATCTCCGAGAGCCAGTCGCGGGCGGTGAGAAACTCGTTCAGCCGCGCTTCGGGCGAACCTTCTTCTGGTGCGTATTGATACTCGAAACGCACCAAAGGCGGCATGGACATCAAAATACTTTCCGTACGTCCGCCGCTTTGCAGGCCGAACAGCGTGCCCCTGTCCCAAACCAAATTAAATTCCACATAACGACCGCGCCGGTAAAGCTGGAAATCGCGCTCGCGTTCACCGTATGGCGTGTTTTTGCGTTTCGCCACAATCGGCAGATACGCTTCGATGTAGCCTTCGCCGACCGCCTTGATGAACTTCAGGCAGGTGTCGAAATCCCAGCGGTTCAAATCGTCGAAAAACAAACCGCCCACGCCGCGCGTTTCGCCGCGGTGTTTCAGGTAAAAATACTCGTCGCACCATTTTTTGAACTCGGGATAAACCGCTTCCCCAAACGGCGCGCACACGTCCCGCGCGACCGTGTGCCAATGCAAAATATCTTCTTCAAACGGATAAAACGGCGTCAAATCAAAGCCGCCGCCGATCCACCACACAGGCTCGCCGCCTTCCGGATACGCGATAAAAAAGCGCACGTTCGCATGGCTGGTCGGTACATACGGATTTTTCGGATGAATCACCAGCGACACGCCCATTGCCTCAAACGCCGCGCCCGCCAGTTCAGGACGGTGCGCCGTCGCCGAAGCGGGCATTTTGCTGCCCTTCACATGCGAAAAATTCACGCCCGCCTGCTCGAATACCGCGCCGTTTTTCAAGACGCGGGTTTCGCCTACGCCCAACTTGCCCGTCCATTCTTCACGCGCAAACACCGCCCCGCCGTCTTCTTGCTCAAGCGCGGCGCAGATTTGGTTTTGCAGGTTTTTCAATACGGTTAAAACAGCTTCGGTGTGCATGGCGGGTTCCTTATGGATGGGGTCGTCTGAAAACCGTATTTTAATACGGCGTGCCGGATATTTATCAGAATTGCTGAAAAACGGGATGAAACAAAGTTCGCAATCTCTCAAAAGGTCGTCTGAAATCTTGGATTTAAGCTTTCAGACGACCTTTTTTGCGCTTAATACTGTTTGCGCCTCGTCTGAAAAAATGCCTGCAAAACGGCTTTGCATTCGCCTTCCAAAATGCCGCCTTTGATTGCCGTGTGTTTGTTCAGCAGCGGGTTTGCAAACAGATTGACTACGCTGCCTGCCGCGCCGGTTTTGGGTTCAGCCGCGCCATAGATGACGCGGCGGACGCGGGCTTGGATGATGGCGGAGGCACACATGGCGCAGGGTTCGAGCGTGATGTAGAGGTCGCAGCCGTCGAGGCGGTAGTTTTGGAGGGCGGCACCTGCGGCGGCAAGGGCGCGGATTTCGGCGTGGCGGCTGATGTCGTGGTCGCTGACGCAAGTGTTGTGGGCGGCGGCGATGATTTGGTTGTTGGAGACGACGACCGCGCCGACGGGGATTTCGCCGATATGGGCGGATTGTTCCGCCTGCGCCAAGGCGGCGCGCATGAAGGTTTCCATTTCAGACGACGCGGGGAAGACGGCGACAGGCGGATGGTTTTTAAGGGCTTGTTCCAAAGCGGTTTTCTGCGTTTGCGGTAGGTCTTGCGGTTTGATGCCGAGCAACAGGGCTTCGAGTTGCCAAAGCGTGCTGCGGGTGACGGTCAGTCCGGCGGCTTTGAGCAACAGGAAGGCTTGGACGGAACCGGTGTCGCACAGCTCCTCCACGCTGCGGATACCGAGGGCTTGCAGGGCGGCTAAGGTTTGCGGGGCGACAGGCGGCGTGGTCAACAGGGTCGGCATGGCGTTTTAGATTTGGAAATGGCGGCGGACGAGTGCCAAGGTCGTCTGAACGTGGTTGCCGTCAGTGTATGGGTCGATGCTGTGTGCCAATGGGATTTTGCGCAGCCAAGTGAGTTGGCGTTTGGCAAGCTGGCGGGTGGCGGCGATGCCTTTTTCGACAAAGGTGTCGTAATCAGTCAAACCTTCGAGGTAATCCCATGCCTGCCGGTAGCCGACGCAGCGCATGGAGGGCATATCGGCGGTCAGCTCGGGATATTTTTGGCGCAGGGCGCGCATTTCGTCGATGAAGCCTTGTTCCAGCATTTGCGTGAAACGGCGGGCGATGTTTTCGTGCAGCAAGGCGCGGTTTTCGGGAATCAGGGCGGTGGTGCAGAGGTCGAGCGGCGGGGTGTAGTCGGCTTTTTCGGCAAAATGCGCGCTCAAGGGCTTGCCGGTCAGACGGTACACTTCCAAAGCGCGTTCGATACGTTGGCTGTCGTTCGGTTTCAGACGACCTGCGGTTTCAGGGTCTATGGTTTGCAGGCTTTGATACAGATGCGCCAAGCCGTATTGTTGTTTTTCTTCCTGCAACCGGGCGCGCACGGCGGCATCCGCTTCGGGTAGGTCGTTCAAGCCTTCGGTCAGCGCGTGGAAATACATCATCGTACCGCCGACAATCAAAGGCAGCCTGCCGCGCGCGCGGATTTCCTCCGCCAGCCGCACGCAGTCGCCGACAAACTCCGCCGCGCTGTAAGACTCCGTCGGCGGGATGATGTCGATAAGGTGGTGCGGCACGGCTTCAAGCTCGGCTGCCGTCGGCTTTGCCGTGCCGATGTCCATATCGCGGTACACCAGCGCGGAATCGAGGCTGATGATTTCAACCGGCAGGGCTTCGGCGATTTTCAAGGCAAGGGCGGTTTTCCCGCCGGCAGTCGGGCCGAGTATGGCAAAGGCTTTTGGGGTGTTCATATCAAAAGGAGCTTGGGGAAACGGACGGATTATAGCAAAAGGTCGTCTGAAATCATTGCTTCATTCATGATAAATATCTGTATCGACACCCGATTTCCCTCAATTTTTCTCAAACTGCAACAGGGTCGAAATATCGGCCTGCCCTAGTTTCTTTAATCTAAAGCAGGTAAAATAGCAGCCGTTGCCTGATGCGGGCAAACACCCGCACCATCCGACGAACACTACCAAAATACAATCATATATAAATAATTTAGGAGCACTAAAATGGAACATAAGCTGCCACAACTGCCTTATGAACTGGACGCATTGTCCCCACATCTGAGCAAAGAGACTTTGGAGTTCCACTACGGCAAACACCATCAAACCTACATCACCAATCTGAACAATCAAATCAAAGGTACCGAATTTGAAAACCTGCCTTTGGAAGAGATTGTGAAAAAATCTTCAGGCGGCGTGTTCAACAATGCAGCCCAAACTTGGAATCACACCTTCTACTGGCTGGGTTTCACGCCTAAAGGTCAAGGCAAACCTTCCGGCGAACTGGCCGCCGCCATCGACGCCAAATGGGGCAGCTTCGAGAAATTCCAAGAAGCATTCTCCGCTTGCGCGGCAGGCACTTTCGGTTCAGGTTGGGCATGGCTGGTAAAAACCTCTGCCGGCGAATTGGATCTGGTTTCCACTTCCAACGCGGCAACTCCGCTGACCACTGAAAACACTCCGCTGCTGACCTGCGACGTATGGGAACACGCCTACTACATCGACTACCGCAACAGCCGCCCCAACTACCTGAAAGGTTTCTGGGAAATCGTCAACTGGGACGAAGTCGCCAAACGCTTTGCTGCTTAAGTTGAACGTTTAAAATAAAAGGTCGTCTGAAATCAATTTTCAGACGACCTTTTTGTTAGGCAACGCGGTATCAAAGTTTCTTCATATAGTGGATTAACTTTAAACCAGTACGGCATTGCCTCGCCTTGTCCTGATTTAAATTTAATCCACTATATCCGCTATTGATTTGACTTTAGCATCAGCCTCTCTTCGCTGGACGGCTTGGTTTCGAGCCGAAAGAATCGTTGGCTTTACGTTTGCCTTTGAAGCCTTCGCCGCCTTTCTTAAATCCTTCTTTTTTGAAACCTTCGCCGCGCGATTTGCCGCCGAAGCCTTCTTTACCCGGTTTCTTATCGCCGCGCCAGCCGCCGGATTTTCTATCGCCCCAGCCGCCTTTGCCTTTCGGCTTGCCGCCTGCGGATTTGCGCTTGCGGGTCGGTTCCATGCCTTCGACGGTCAGCTCGGGCAATTTACGGGCTATGTATTTTTCGATTTTGTGTACTTTGACGTATTCGTTCACTTCGGCGAAGGTAATCGCAATACCCGTGCGTCCTGCCCGTCCGGTACGGCCGATGCGGTGAACGTAGTCTTCCGCCTGTTTCGGCAGATCGTAGTTGATGACGTGGGTAATGGTCGGTACGTCGATACCGCGGGCGGCAACGTCGGTGGCAACCAAAATTTTGCAGCGACCTTTGCGCAAATCCATCAGCGTGCGGTTGCGCCAGCCTTGCGGCATGTCGCCGTGCAGGCAGTTGGCGGCGAAACCTTTTTCGTACAAATCGTCGGCGATGACTTCGGTCATGGCTTTGGTGGACGTGAAAATCACGCATTGGTCGATATTGGCGTCGCGCAGGATGTGGTCGAGCAGGCGGTTTTTGTGGCGCATATCGTCGCAGTACAGTAGCTGCTCTTCGATTTTGCCCTGGTCATCCACGCGCTCGACTTCGATGATTTCAGGGTTTTTCGTCAGTTTGCGTGCGAGTTTGCCGACCGCGCCGTCCCAAGTGGCGGAGAATAATAAAGTCTGACGGTCGGTCGGGGTGGCTTCGACGATGGTTTCGATGTCATCGATAAAACCCATGTCCAACATACGGTCGGCTTCGTCCAAAATCAGCACTTCCAAGCGGGCGAAATCGACTTTGCCGCTTTGCATCAAGTCCATCAGACGGCCCGGCGTGGCGACAATCAGGTCGACCGGTTTGCTCAGGGCGCGGGTTTGGTAGCCGAAAGATGCGCCGCCGACGATGCTGACGGTGCGGAACCAACGCATATTTTTGGCGTACGCCAGCGCGTTTTTCTCGACTTGCGCCGCCAATTCGCGGGTCGGCGTCAACACCAACGCGCGCGGGCCTTTGCCCGGTTTTTCGCTGCGTTTGGTCAGCCGCTGCAAAGTCGGCAGCAGGAAGGCGGCGGTTTTACCGGAGCCGGTTTGCGCCGAAGCCATGATGTCGCGGCCTTCCAAAGCAAACGGAATGGCTTGCGCCTGAATCGGCGTCGGGCTTTCGTAACCCTCGCTGCGCACGGCGGACAAAATGTTTTTATCAAGGTTCAAATCAGCAAATTTAATAGACATGGCTATCCTAAAGAGACAACAACGCGCACGCCTGAACAGTTTTCAGACGACCTGAAGCAAAGGAAAGTAACGATACGGGAAATGTGAAGTTACAGGGTTGTCGCAAGCATCTTGCTTGTGGTTAACATCGACGACAACCTGCACAGAAAGGCTTGGCAAATCAGCAAGCAATAAAAGAAACGCGCCCGAAACGGCGGTTTAGGTTGGAAGACGATGGCTTCGTATAAAAAGGCGAACGGCGGATAATATCGATTTTATAGACAACGGTCAAGCAAAAAGGCATCAAGTGCGTTAAAATCCAAACCCTTCCCAATACTTATTCAGGCCGTCTGAAACCATGACCGACATCACACCCTTCGCCAACCGCATGGGCAAAAACATCAAACACCTCATGAAATGGGCGAAACGCAACGGCATCGAAGCCTGGCGCATTTACGACCGCGACATCCCCCAATTCCCCTTCGCCGTCGATGTTTACGGCGACCAAATCCACCTTCAGGAATACGATACCGGCTGGCTGATGCAGCCCGAAGAATACGAAGCGTGGCTTGCCGAAGTATTGGAAGCCGTCGCCTTCGTTACCGGTTTTGCGCCCGAACAAATCCACCTCAAACGCCGCGAACGCCAAAAAGGCTTACAGCAATACGAAAAAACCGGCAAAACCGGCGACGATTTCGTCATCACCGAAAACGGCCGCCAGTTTTGGGTCAACCTTGACAAATACCTCGACACCGGCCTCTTTCTCGACCACCGCAACACGCGCAAAAAAGTCGGCGAAACCGCAGCGGGCAAACGCTTCCTCAACCTGTTTTCCTACACCGGCAGCTTCACCGTCTATGCCGCCACCGGCGGCGCGGCATCCAGCGAAACCGTCGATTTATCCAACACTTATCTCGATTGGGCAAAACGCAATTTCGAACTCAACGGCATCAGCCCCGAACAACACCAAATCGTCCGCGCCGACGTGTTCCAATACCTGCAAAACGCCGCCGCCGAAGGCAAACAGTTCGATCTTATCGTCATGGATCCGCCCAGCTTCTCCAACAGCAAAAAGATGCTCGACATCCTCGACATCCAGCGCGACCACAAAAAGCTGATTGACGGCGCGATGAACCTGCTCGCTTCAGACGGCCTTTTGTACTTCTCCAACAACTTGCGCAGCTTTGTCTTGGACGATTCGGTATCGGAACAATACGCCGTCAAAGACATTTCCAAACAATCCGTTCCCGACGATTTCCGCAACAAGAAAATCCATCAGTGTTGGGAAATCAGGCACAAAGCCTGACTGTCCTCGTCGTTGGTTGAAATACCCAACGGTTTACCTGCCCAAAGGTCGTCTGAAAACTCCGTTTGGTGTTTTCAGACGACCTTTTCTCATATAGGCAGGCATCACGCCACCCCTTCACGGTATAATCCGCCCCATATCACTTCACAACAAGGAACACACAAGATGGATTGGAAAGGACGCGAACAGAGTCAAAACGTAGAAGACCGACGCGGCAGCGGCGGCGGAGGCGGCGGTAGAACGCCCGGCATCCTCGGCATCATCGTCGTTTTGATTGGCGCTTATTACGGCGTCGATTTGAGCGGCTTGGTCGGCACACCTTCCATGGGTACGGGTTCAACCCAAACCTCCCAACTCAAACCTCAAGAAGAAGCCGAGCTGAACGAACTTGCCCGCGTCGTCCTCGCTGACACGGAAAAAGCTTGGGGCAGCTATTTCAAGCAACACGGACAAAATTACACCCCGACCACGCTGGTGTTATACAACGGCGGTACATCCACCGCCTGCGGCATGGGTCAATCGGCAATGGGGCCGTTTTACTGCCCGGGCGACCAAAAAGTCTATCTCGACTTAGACTTTTATAGGGATATGCAGACCAAACTCAACTCTGCCAGCGATGCCGCGTTTGCCTACGTCATCGCACACGAAGTCGGACACCACGTCCAAAATCTGCTCGGTATCCTGCCTAAAGTCCACAGAATGCAGCAGCAGGTCGGCAAAAAAGAAGCCAATGCCCTTTCCGTCAAACTCGAATTGCAGGCGGACTGCTACGCGGGCATTTGGGGGCATTACGCCGTCAACAATAATATCTTCAAACCCGAAGACATCCCCAAAGCCATGCTGGCTGCCGAATCCGTCGGCGACGACCGCCTGCAGAAAGACGGGCAGGGCTATGTCGTTCCCGACAGCTTTACACACGGCTCGTCCGAACAGCGCATGGCATGGCTCAAACGCGGTTTGGACAGCGGCGACATCAATCAATGCAACACTTTCGGCAATTGATTGAAACCTCAGTGAATGGTTATTTGATATAACCCCCAAAGGTCGTCTGAAAGCCTTCAGACGACCTTTGCCTATGTTAGAATAAGCCCGTTTTCCATTCACAATCACAAAGGAAACCATCATGGCAAACATTGCCCGCGACATCTTTAAAGCCTACGACATCCGAGGCATTGTCGGCAAAACCCTGACCAACGAAGCCGCCTACCTTATCGGCAAAGCCATCGCCACCCGAGCCGCCGAAAAAGGCATCACCCGCATCGCACTCGGACGCGACGGACGCTTGAGCGGTCCCGAACTGATGGAACACATCCAGCGCGGCTTTACCGACAGCGGCATCGACGTCCTCAATGTCGGCATGGTCGCCACCCCCATGCTGTATTTCGCCGCCATCAACGAATGCGGCGGCAGCGGCGTGATGATTACCGGCAGCCACAACCCGCCCGATTACAACGGCTTCAAAATGATGCTTGGCGGCGACACCCTCGCAGGCGAAGCCATCCAAGGACTGCTCGCCCTGATCGAAGCCGACAAACTGACCGCTTCCGACAAAAAAGGCAGCGTAACCGAAAAAGACATCTCCGGCGAATACCACAACCACATCGTCGGCCACGTCAAACTCAAACGCCCCATGAAAATCGCCATCGACGCGGGCAACGGCGTGGGCGGCGCATTCGCAGGCAAGCTCTACAAAGGTTTGGGCAACGAAGTGACCGAACTTTTCTGCGAAGTGGACGGCAATTTCCCCAACCACCATCCCGACCCTTCCAAACCGAAAAACCTGCAAGATTTGATTGCCGCGCTGAAAAACAGCGATGCCGAAATCGGCTTGGCTTTTGACGGCGATGCCGACCGCTTGGGCGTCGTGACCAAAGACGGCAACATCATCTATCCCGACCGCCAGCTCATGCTGTTCGCCCAAGACGTTTTGAGCCGCAACCCCGGCGCGAAAGTCATCTTCGACGTCAAATCCACCCGCCTGCTGGCTCCGTGGATTAAAGAACACGGCGGCGAAGCCGTCATGGAGAAAACCGGCCACAGCTTCATCAAGTCCACCATGAAAAAAACCGGCGCGCTGGTTGCCGGCGAAATGAGCGGACACATCTTCTTCAAAGAACGCTGGTTCGGCTTCGACGACGGCATGTACGCCGGCGCGCGCCTCTTGGAAATCCTGTCTGCCTTCGACAATCCGTCCGAAGTGTTGAACAACCTGCCGCAAAGCATTTCCACGCCCGAACTCAACATCGACCTGCCCGAAGGCAGCAACGGCCATCAGGTTATCGACGAACTTGCCGCCAAAGCCAAATTCGAAGGCGCGACCGAAATCATCACCATCGACGGCCTGCGCGTAGAATTCCCCGACGGTTTCGGCCTGATGCGCGCCTCCAATACCACGCCGATTTTGGTGTTGCGTTTCGAGGCGGATTCCGACGAAGCCATCGGGCGGATTCAAAACCAGTTCAAAGCGGTAATCGAAAGCAATCCCGCGCTGAAATGGCCGCTGTAAACGGTTAACGCTTTAAAACTCAAAAGGTCGTCTGAAAACCGATATTGCAGGTTTTTAGACGACCTTTTATAGTGGATTAAATTTAAATCAGGACAAGGCGACGAAGCCGCAGACAGTACAGATAGTACGGAACCGATTCACTTGGTGCTTCAGCACCTTAGAGAATCGTTCTCTTTGAGCTAAGGCGAGGCAACGCCGTACTGGTTTAAAGTTAATCCACTATATTTCGATGTTTACGCTCTTTAAACTCAGTCATGGCAACGCCCTACTCTTCCAAGCCAATACGCCCAAACTTCCCCATCAACGCCCTTTGACTTCCATCAAACAAAATTATCTTCTTCAAAAAACGCCCGTTGTCCTTTACCCAAGAAAATAAATGCGTTCATCTCCTCATCCAATACCCAAATATTGCCTGAGACCTTTGCAAAAAAGCCCTTCCTCCGACAACCGAAACCCCAACACAGGT
>CAUSDA010000075.1:0-12921 GCA_963529965.1 uncultured Neisseria sp. | reverse complement strand
GCTGAAGCACCAAGTGAATCGGTTCCGTACTATCTGTACTGTCTGCGGCTTCGTCGCCTTGTCCTGATTTAAATTTAATCCACTATACATTACAACTAAATCATCACTCACTACACCACATCATGAACACATACTCCGAAGAACCCGACGGCTTCATCCTGTATGACGAAAGGCCCGATCCCTTCGACAACCGCCGCGCCAGCCGTACGCGCTTTGCGGCAGTAAACCTGCCCATTTTGCTGGGCATCAGCGCAGTGTCCGCACTATTGCTGTGGTTGTCCCAATCATGTCTGCATTACTGCGGCATCAGCCGGCAAATCGGCGGCGCAGTACAAGTCTTTGCCATCGCCCTTTACGGCCTGCTGCACTATCAAAGCACTTGGCTGGAAAAGCGCTGCAATGATGCCGGAAAAGGGCATTATCCGGCGATATGGATGTTCAGAATCAGCCTCGTACTTGCCGCCATCAGCCTGATATTGCCGGTATTTACATTGCCTATGGTTGCAGGCGGACTGCTTCAATTCGTCTACGGCATGATATTGCCGTCCAACCCGCTGCCCAATCTGATGGGCTACCCCAAAGCCAACTCGACAGCCCTGCAAATCTGCGCGCTCTTAGCGTGTATCGCGGCAGTGTTGATGGCTGTCGGATTGTTGCATTGGTTTTAAGTATTTCCCAATAAAGCAAAGGTCGTCTGAAAACCTTATCTGGAAGGTTTCAGACGACCTTTTCCAGTATGGCGGGCTCTAATCCGTCCAACCGCCCGCCCCTATTTTCCTAATCAGCGTGCAACACAAATATCGTCGGACGTTTTTTCAAATTCGGCAGCGTCTTGAATTTCCGCCAAGCGGCAACGGTTTGGCTGATGATTTCCTGCGTCGGCAAAGTCAGGTCGGTTGCAGTGCAGAGGCGGGTTTCAGGGTGCAGCGTTTCCAGCGCGTCGGCAAGCAGCGCGTCGTTGCGGTAAGGCGTTTCGATGAAAAGCTGGGTTTCGTTTTGCTGACGCGAACGCTGTTCCAAGCTCTTCAAAGCGGCAATACGCTCGCTTTTCTCGGACGGCAGATAGCCTTTGAACGCGAAATTCTGCCCGTTCGCCCCTGACGCCATCAATGCCAGCAACAGGCTGGACGGGCCGACCAGCGGACGGACTTCATAGCCGTGTCGGTGCGCCAATGCCACCAAATTCGCGCCGGGATCGGCAACCGCGGGACAACCCGCTTCGCTGAGGATGCCCATGCTGCGCCCTTCCTGCAAAGGTTTCAGAAGTTCGGGCAGGGTTTTCAAGTCGGTGTGTTCGTTGAGGGTTTGCAGGTTCAGCTCGCGGATGGGGGTCGTGATGCCCAAATGTTTCAAATGGGCGCGGGCGGTTTTCTCGGCTTCGACGACGAAATCGGTCAAGCCGGTAATCTGCGCCTGTTCGTGCGGTAGCAGGCAGGGCGTATCGGGTGCGCCCAAAGGAGTGGGAATCAGGTAAAGAATCGGGGACATGATGGTGTTTCCTATACGGAAGGTCGTCTGAAACCGTCAGACAACTGTTTTCAGACGACCTAAATGATTTCTACGCCTTCGTTTTTTAAAAACTCGACCAGTTTGAAGATGGGCAAACCGATAAGCGCGTTCGGGTCGCTGCTGTCTATGCGCTCCAGCAACGCCGCGCCCAAGCCCTCGCTCTTCGCCGCACCCGCGCAGTAAACCGCGTCCGGCTCGCACGCCAGATAACGCTCAATCTGCCCGTCTGTCAGCGCGCGCATCACGACCGACGTGTTATCGACATGGCGCTGAATGCGTCCCGAAGCAGTATTCAAAAGTACGATTGCGCTGTAAAATTCAATCTTTCTGCCGCTCAAACCCCTGAGCATTTGTTGTGCATTTGCGACGTTCATCGGCTTGCCCAACTGGCGGTCATTGCACCACGCCACTTGGTCCGCGCCGATCACCAACGCGGCAGGAAATCGAGCCGCCAGCGAACGCGCCTTCCCTTCCGCCAAACGCAAGGCAGTATCCGCCGCGTTTTCACCCGCAGCAGGCGTTTCGTCGAAATCAGGCGCGGCAGTTTGAAAATCAACGCCCAAACGTTCGAGCTGCGCGCGGCGGAACACCGAACCCGAACCCAATATCAAAGGCAGTTTTGCACTCATATTTTGCTTAAAAATATTGACGTTAGACTGTCGAAATTATATCATACCCCGTTTATGTCAGACCCTAATTTGATTGACCCAGAAGTTTTCGCCTCCGAAAAGCAGACCCTGCAAGGCAGCTTCCTGCTTGAGGAATTGGACGAACGAGTCCGTTCGCACGATTATCCGGCCGACAAACAGACCAAAGTGTCGTTTACGCTGAGCGGCGGACGCGACCGACTGCAGCGTTTGTTTCTCGATTTGAACGTCAAAGCCGATATGCCGCTGATTTGCCAGCGATGTATCCGCCCCATGCCGTTTACGCTCGACGAAACCAGCCGTATTGTTTTGTTCGCCAACGAAGAGGACTTGGATGAAGCAATGCTTGCCGACGAAGAGTTGGAAGGCATGCCGATTGAGAAAGAACTCGACGTACGCGGGTTGGTGGAAGACCAAATCCTAATGTCGCTCCCCTTCTCCCCGCGCCACGAAAACTGCGACAATGCCGCGCTGGAACAAGTCAATCAGGACAAACCCAACCCTTTTGCTGTTTTAGCAGGTTTGAAAAGCAGTTAATCAGGACACAGTTTTATTTATCTAGGAGCTTGAAATGGCCGTTCAACAAAACAAAAAATCCCCTTCCAAACGCGGTATGCACCGCTCTCACGACGCTTTGACCGCGCCTTCTCTGTCTGTTGACAGCGTAACCGGCGAAGTACACCGCCCGCACCACATTTCCCCCAACGGTATGTACCGCGGCCGTAAAGTAGTGAAAGCCAAAGGCGAATAATCTTATTCGACTGACTGAAAAAGCCAGAATATTGCCATGCAATGCTGGCTTTTTTACATTACATCCGAACTGCCCGACTTCATGCCTGCCCATGCTTCAAAATACGGCACAAAATCCCTGCAGTTCAAACTGATACACCCCATTGAATCGGGAATCGCCATGAAACAGAAAATCTGGTACACCTACGACGACATCCACCGCGTGATCAAAGCGTTGGCGGAAAAAATCCAAAACTCCGGCGTCAAATACGATGCCATGATCGCCATCGGCGGCGGCGGCTTCATCCCCGCCCGTATGCTGCGCTGCTTTTTGGAAATCCCGATTTACGCCGTAACCACCGCCTATTACGACAGCGACAACGAAGGTCAGGTAACGGAAGAAGTCAAAAAAGTCCAATGGCTCGACCCCGTGCCTGACGTACTGAAAGGCAAAAACGTACTCGTAGTCGATGAAGTCGACGACAGCCGCGTGACCATGGAATTCTGCCTGACCGAGTTGCAAAAAGAAGATTTCGGCACCATCGGCGTTGCCGTCCTGCACGAAAAAATCAAAGCCAAAGTCGGCAAAATCCCTGAAGGCATCCCCTACTTCAGCGGCCTGACCGTAGAAGACTGGTGGATCAACTACCCTTGGGATGCGCTCGACATCGACGAGCACAACCGCCTTGCCGCCGAAGGCAAAAAATAAGCCCGCGACGGAGAAGCCCGCCTTCTCCGGAAACGGTAAAAGCGAAATCCGTAGAACACCGACAAAACGAGATTTTGCCTCTTTTCAGCTTATCTTCATAAAACGCATTAGAATGTGGAACGCAACCCTTCAATCCGAAGCCCCCGACCACACATACACCCCTTTTCAGACAATCCCGTACCGCGTATCGCAAAAGGTCGTCTGAAACCGACTGTGAAGCCGAACAAACCCACAGAGGCAGCCGACACCGCCCCTCTTCCGCTTCACAGCACAAACCGGAGAACAACATGATTACATTGGCCGTAGATGCCATGGGCGGCGACTCAGGTCTCGCAGTTACCGTCCCCGGTGCCCTTGCCTTTTTGAAACAGCAGCAAGACGTACACCTCATTATGGTCGGCGACGAATCCGCCGTCCGCCAAGCCCTCTCCGCAGCCAACGCACCAATGGAGCGCATTACCGTGCTCCACGCCTCCGAAGTCGTCGGCATGGACGAAGCCCCTCAGCTTGCCCTGAAAAATAAAAAAGACTCCTCCATGCGCATTGCCATCAACCAAGTCAAAGAAGGCACCGCGCAAGCCGCCGTCTCTGCCGGCAACACCGGCGCGCTCATGGCGACCGCCCGCTTCGTCCTCAAAACCATTCCCGGCATCGACCGCCCCGCCATCGCCAAATTCCTGCCTTCCGACAGCGAACACCTGACCCTCGCCCTCGATTTGGGCGCAAACGTCGACTGCACGCCCGAGCAGCTCGTACAGTTCGCCATCATCGGCAACGAACTCTTCCAAGCCCTCTACCCGCAAAAAGGCAGCCCGCGCGTCGGCCTGCTGAACGTCGGCACCGAAGACATCAAAGGCACGGACACCGTCAAACAAACCTTCAAACTGCTCAAAAGCAGCAAACTGAATTTCATCGGCAACATCGAAAGCAATGGCGTCCTATATGGCGAAGCCGACGTGATTGTCGCAGACGGCTTTGTCGGCAACATCATGCTCAAAACCATCGAAGGCGCGGTCAAATTCATGAGCGGAGCCATCCGTCAGGAATTCCAACGCAACCTGTTCAACAAAATGGCCGCCGTCGCCGCCCTCCCCGCCCTGAAAGGCTTGAAAAGCAAACTGGATCCCCGCAAATTCAACGGCGCCATCCTGCTCGGCCTACGCGGTATCGTCATCAAAAGCCATGGCGGCACAGACGATGTCGGTTTCAGCTATGCCTTAGAAGAAGCCTACCACGAAGCAAAATCTGCCAGCCTGTCGAAAATCGAACAAGGTGTCGCCGAACAATTTGCCGCCTTGGAAGCGATTAAGGCGGAACAAGCCGCTCAAGAAGCACAGCAAGCCGAAGAAACCAAAGTTTAAGGCCTATCTGCACAAATCCTCCAAGCGTGTTTGCCACATAGCGAAAGGGTCGTCTGAAATCCATTTTCAGACGACCCTTTGAGTTTGAATCATTCAAAGTCAATCAACGTTTAATCAAAACAGCACGGTCTAGCCCCGCCCTAATGCCCCATCTGTCTGATAGGCTTCACTTTCTTATCGCAATACTTCAGACCGATACCGGTTTATCCTCTTCTATTTCTTTCCAACTCTGTCAGCAATAACCATTAAATCTTATTATTTTTCAATCAATTATATTAAATTTACGATTTCTTATCAATTTTGTATTGATAATTATTTTTATTAGCGTATAATCAAAACCACTCGGAAGCCGTCCGCTCCGAGCCATTAAACGACAGATTATCCCCTCTTCTTTTTGTCTCATTACCTTCGGAGTGCGCATATACGAGAAATACCGTTCCCATTTATATCAGATACTCAAAACCGAAAAACACAAAACCCGCTATCTCAACAGCGGGTTTTGTGTTTGTTTTGTATGGAGAACGACACAGCCCCCATCAAACTGGAAATCGCAAGAAGCTGCTGACGGAATACCGCTCCCTCCCTGATGACACCCTTCCATCCGTGACTGAAAAGGTCGTCTGAAATGGAAATCTCCAATTTCAGACGACCCCAGTTAAACATCTAAAAATCAAATCCTGATATAAAACGTCGTCTGAAAACTGGATATCCGGTTTTCAGACGACGTTTTTAATGCCGCTTATTTCGAACAGTCTTACTGCTGCGCGGCAGGTTGGCTAACGGTTTCGCGTTTCAAACCGCCGCCAAGTGCTTTATACAAGTCGGCAAGGTTTTCCAAACGGGTCAGCTGATTAGCCAAAAGAGCAGTTTCTGCGCCGTAACTGCTGCGCTCGGCATCCAGCAAATCCAATGCACTGGATACGCCATGTTTGTAGCGCAGGCTGATGAGGCGCAGGCTGTCGTTGTAGGCACGGCTTTGTTTGCTCAAAGCGGCATAGCTTTTATCCAGCTGTTCGCGTGCAACCAACGCATTGGAAACGTCTTTGAATGCGGATTGAACAGCGGCTTCATAAGCAACGATTTGTGCCTGTTGGCGCAGTTTGGCTACGTCAAGATTGGCTTTGTTTGTGCCCCAATCAAAGATAGGCAGAGTGATGGATGGTGCAAAAGCCCAAATACCCGTGCCGCTCTTAAACAGGCCGCTCAACTCGCCGGAAGCGGTACCGACAGAACCGGTCAGGCTGATGCGCGGGAAAAACGCCGCACGTGCCGCACCGATATTGGCATTGGCTTGTTTGAGCGCGTGTTCGGCCGCACGGATATCCGGACGGTTGAGCAACAGGTCCGAACTCAAACCGGCAGGCAGTTTGGTCATTTTGAACTGTTTGTTCAAAGGCAAACCGGCAGGCAAGTCTTCAGGCAAAGGTTGATTAATCAACATAGCCAAGGAATTTCGCGCTTGCTCGCGGTTTTTTACCGCAGATGCGTAATCGGCTTTGGCCGATTCAATCAGCGCTTCCTGTTGGTGCAAATCAACGGCGGAAATCACGCCGGCCTTATGGCGTAATTGCGAGAGCTTGTAAGTCGCTTCACGGGTTTGTAATACGCGTTGTGCCAATGCCATGGTTTCTTCCGCGTAGCGTTCGTTAAAGTAGGCTTTGGCAACGGTAGAAATCAGGGTCAGATGGGCGGCATCGCGGTTTGCGGCCACATTAAAATAACCTTGCAACGCGGCTTCGCTGGTGCTGCGGACACGGCCGAAGAGGTCAAGCTCATAAGAGGCTGCGCCCAAACCCACGCTGTATTGGCTGCTAACGCTGCCGCCACTCAAACTGCCTTGACGCGAACCTGTACCGCTGGCATTGACGGTTGGCAACAAATTATTACGCGCAATCATGTATTGCTTGCGGTAGATTTCCGCATTCAGCGCGGCTGTACGCAAATCGGTATTGCGTTCCAATGCGATGTCGATCAGGCGGTGAAGGCGAGGATCGGCAAAGTAATCTTGCCAACCCAATTCGGCTGCACGGATACCGTCGTCAACAGTGTCGTATTTAAACGTATCGGCAACGGCAACTTGAGGCTGCTCATATTTCGGCATCATGGTACAGGCCGACAAAGCCACGGCGGCGGCAACGGCGGTCAGTACAGGTTTGAATGTAATCTTCTTCATTTTAGAATCCTTTAGCATTTTGAGGCCGTCTGAAAATTTTTCAGACGGCCTTTGCTTTAGTGCTTGTCTGAATCGTGTTTACCGTCTTCAATCATGCCGGCTTCAGCGGCGTGTTTGGCGGCCATCTCATGCTCGTGTGCGGTTTCTTTAAAGAATTTGCGCACAACCACATAGAACAAAGGCACAAGGAACACAGACAGAATCGTACCGATCAACATACCCCAGACCACGGTCGTACCAATCGCACGTTGGCTGGCGGAGCTGGCACCGCTGGCAACATAAAGCGGTACCACGCCCAAGATGAAGGCAAACGAAGTCATGATAATCGGACGGAAACGCAAGTGTGCGGCGGCAAGCGCAGCTTCAAGCGCGCTCTTGCCTTGCGCTTGCAGGTCTTTGGCAAACTCGATAATCAAAATCGCGTTTTTCGCACTCAAACCCATCACCGTAACGAAACCGACTTGGAAGTAGATATCGTTGGCGTATGCCGGAATACTGCCCAGCAGCGCTTCAAACATGTTGCGGCCGGTCACGCCCAATGCCGCGCCAATCAAGCCCAACGGAATCACAAGGATAACCGCCAACGGGATAGACCAGCTTTCGTACAAAGCAGCCAATACCAAGAATATAGCGGCAGCGGCCAATGCATACAACACGACAGTTTGCGAGCTGCCTTTGGCCTCTTCACGAGACTGGCCGCCCCATTCCAGGCTGTAACCGCCACCCATGTCATCAACCATTTGCTGTACCGCAGCCATGGCTTGACCGGAAGACACGCCATTAACAGGCGAGCCGGAAAGCTCCATTGCCGGATAACCATTGAAGCGGACGCTTTGTTCCATACCGTTTTCCCAAGAAACAGTAGCAATGGTAGAAAGCGGTACGGCAACGCCGGATTTATTCGGTACAGTCAGGTTCAGAATATCGGCAGGCTGCATACGGGCACTCGCATCAGCTTGTACCATCACGCGTTGCAGACGGCCTTGATTCGGGAAGTCGTTTACATAAGACGAACCCAAAGCAGAAGCCAAAGCAGTACGGATGTCAGAGAACGAAATACCTTGTGCTGCTGCGGCAGAGCGGTCGATGTCGATTTTCAACTGCGGCGCATCTTCCAAACCGCTCGCACGAACGGTACTTGGGTTAAACAAACCGCTTTTGCGCATTTTGTCAATCAACTCATTGCGCTTGGCCAATAATGCGGCATGGCCGCTGTTGTTACGGTCTTGCAGGTAAATCGTCAAGCCGGAGCCTGTACCCAATTCCATAATGGCAGGAGGCACAATCGCCAAACCGAAACCGTCTTTCAGCGTAGCCATCATCATGCCGGTCAACTTACCGGAAATAGAAGTCGCATCGCTGCCCGGAGCAGTACGTTCGCTCCAGTCTTTCAGAATGACAAAGCCCAAAGCCATGTTTTGGCCGGAACCGCTAAAACTAAAGCCGGAAACGGTAACAATGTTCTCGATCTCAGGTACAGATTTCGCCAGTTGAGTGATTTGAGCCAAAGTTGCATCGGTACGCTCTTTG
Source organism: uncultured Neisseria sp. (assembly GCA_963529965.1). GTDB lineage: Bacteria > Pseudomonadota > Gammaproteobacteria > Burkholderiales > Neisseriaceae > Neisseria. The sequence continues at coordinate 4,263 of CAUSDA010000075.1, read as the reverse complement.
GTCGCGCCGGCAGGCAGCTGTACGCTCAACATCAAGTTACCTTGGTCTTCAGTCGGCAAGAAGGAAGTCGGCAGACGCATAAACAGGAATACGCCCACAACAGTCAAACCGATATAGACAACCATCATGCGCAAAGTCTTGCGCAAGACTTTGGCTACCCAGCCTTCGTAGCCGTGTGTCCAGTTGTCGAATTTCTTGTTAAACCAACCGAAGAAACCTTTTTTCTCTTCGTGATGACCCTTCTGAATCGGCTTGAGCATGGTGGCACACAATGCCGGAGTCAGCGTCAAAGCAAGGAATGCGGAGAAGCCGATCGATGCCACCATGGTCAGGGCAAACTGTTTGTAAATGTTACCTGTTGCACCGCTAAACATTGCCAGCGGCACAAATACGGACATCAACACGGCAGTAATACCGATAACCGCGCCGGAAATCTGACCCATCGCTTTTTTGGTTGCAGCCTTAGGCGACAGACCTTCGCTCGCCATAATACGCTCAACGTTTTCAACGACCACAATCGCATCATCGACCACAATACCAATTACCAATACCATCGCAAACATGGTCAATACGTTAATCGACATACCCATATATGAGATAAAGGCAAAACCGCCCAACAGGGAAATCGGCACGACAATGGTCGGAATCAGCGTATAGCGGATGTTTTGCAGGAAGAGATACATCACTAAGAATACCAATACGATGGCTTCCAAAAGCGTATGGATCACTTTCTCAATCGAAATTTCCACAAATTTGGAAGTATCGTAAGGAACTTTCCAGCTCATGCCGTCTGGAAAATACTTCTGCAAAACTGCCATTTTTTCTTTCACGGCAGTCGCCGTTGCCAAAGCGTTACCGCTGTTGGACAGCATCACTGCCATACCGGTGGTATTCACGCCGTTCAAACGTGTGGAAGTAGAATAGTCCTGCATACCCAAGCTGACTTTGGCAACGTCTTTCAGATAGACATTAGAACCATCGGTATTGGATACCAAAATGATGTTGCCAAACTCTTCAGCAGTGCTCAGCTGACCTTGAGCCGTCACAGTTGCTGAAATGGTCTGACCTGCAGCCGCCGGCAAAGAGCCGATAGAGCCTGCAGAAATTTGGATATTTTGAGTAGCCAGTGCGTTGGTTACCGTTGCAAAAGACAGGTTGTAGTTTTGCAGTTTTTTCGGGTCAACCCAAATACGCATGGCGCGTTGCGCACCAAACAATTGTACCTGCCCTACCCCGTCGATACGCTGCAGTTCAGGAATGATATTGCGCTGGGCGTAATCGTTCATTTCCTCAATGGATTGCTTTTCAGAAGAAAGCATGACCACTTGCAAGAAGTTGGAACGCGCTTTAGATACGGTTACACCATATTGCTGTACGGTAGACGGCAATGTGGACAACACTTCCGACAATTTGTTCTGCACGTCTACCTGCGCCAAATCTTCATTGGTTTCCGGTGTAAACGTCAGACTGACGCTGCCGCTGCCGCTGGAATTGGCAGAAGTCGTCATATAGTCCAAACCTTCCACACCGTACATATTACGTTCGATAACGGCCAGTACGCTGTCTTCCATTACCTGAGCAGAAGCGCCCGGATAAGTAGCGCGCAAAGTAATGGTCGGTGCAGCAACGGACGGATATTGGGAAATCGGCAGTTTTTGAATGCCGAAAATACCCGCTGCGATGATAAAAATCGCAATAACCCATGCAAAAATGGGGCGGTCAATAAAAAACTTAGACATGGATGCCTTCCTTATTTAGCTGCGGATGCCGGTTTGGCTTCAGAGGTCGTCTGAACGTCTTTCTTCGCTTCGGAAGCAGCTTTCGGCGCGGCTTCTGCCTCACTTCCGGCAGGCATCCACTCTTTAGGCGTAACCTTTTTCGCACCCATCATACCGGCGATGCTGGTACCGTCCACAACGACTTTGTCGCCATCGTTCAGACCCGCAGTGATAATCCAATTGGTTCCCTGCTGCCGGGCGACTGTTACCTCGCGCGACTCCATTTCGCCTTTGGCGTTCACAATCGTTACAGTATCTTTCGTACCGCGCGTTACTGCCTGCTGCGGCACGACAAAGGCATTAGCAACAGCAACCTGCTCCATCAGGACGCGCACATAGAGACCGGGCATCAGGATATTTTTGTCGTTCGGCACTGACGCGCGCAGCGTGATTTGTCCAGTCGTTTCGTTAACAGACGGATCGGAGAACAACAAACGGCCTTTGTACGGATAAACTTCGCCGTTGTCGAACTTGATGCCCACTTCAATCGCGCCGTCCACGCCCGACAGCTTACCTTCGGCAACCTGTTGGCGCAGCTTCATCACTTCGGTCGCAGATTGAGTGATGTTCACATACATAGGATTGGTTTGGCGGATGGTCGCCAGAACGGTCGTATCGCCCGCGCTCAGCAGCGTACCCTCGGATACTTTAGACTGACCGATGAAACCCGAAATCGGCGCGGTAATGCGCGCCCTGTTCAAATTGATACCGGCAGATTTGATCGCCGCCTGAGCCGCTTTAACGCTTGCTTCGGCTGAACGTTTCGCCGTTACCGCCGCATCGTAGTCCTGTTTGCTGATGGCATCGGCGGCAACCAGCGGTTTGTAACGCGCCAAGTCGGCATTGGCTTTAGCAAGAGTTGCCTGCGCGCTTGCCAACTGGGCGCGCGAGCTTTCCAGATTTGCTTCATAGGTGGAGCTGTCGATTTGGTAAAGCGGCTGCCCGGCGCGGACATAGCTGCCCTCTTGGAACAGGCGTTTTTGGATGATACCGCCGACTTGCGCGCGGACATCCGCAGTACGCAGCGACTCCAAACGTCCCGGCAGCTCGGTCGTCAACGCGATAGTTTCAGGATGGACGGTAACGACACCGACCACAGGAGCGGGAGCCTGCTGTGCCGCTGCCTGCTGCCCTGCTCCGCCCGCTTCGCCTTTCGCCGTATCACCACCTTTACCGCACGCCGAAAGAGCCAGCGCAATAGCGGCAGCGATTGCCGTCATGCTTTTCACCTTAGAAACATAAAAAGTCATTATTTTTCCTATCTAGATAATTGTTATGAAGTTTCACTATATGCTTTGTTATTGTAGCCGATTTTTGGTTCCGAAAACAACAATCGCCTGCTTCAATATCTGAAGCAGGTCGTCTGAAAAAAAGAGTTTATATTTGAGAGCCAATCTCAATTACAGGCGTCATTATACATACATGCTTGCATGGATACAAAGTATTTTTTATAATCCCCAACATTCCACTTAACTTGAAACAGGCATCATGCGGAAAACCAAAACCGAAGCTCTTAAAACCAAAGAACATTTAATGCTCGCCGCGCTGGAAACCTTCCACCAAAAAGGCATCGCGCGCACTTCCCTCAACGAAATCGCCCAAGCCGCCGGCGTCACGCGCGGCGCTTTGTATTGGCATTTCAAAAACAAAGAAGACTTGTTCGACGCCCTCTTCCAACGCATTTGCGACGACATCGAAAACTGTATGCATCAGGACGCAGCTGATAGCAATGAACAAGAGTGGCCGCTTTTCCGCCGCACCTTGATGCACTTTTTCACGCGTCTGCAAACCAACGACATCCACTATAAATTCCACAGCATCCTGTTTTTAAAATGCGAACACACCGATCAGAACGCCGCGGTCATCGACATCGCGCATAAACATCAATCCATTTGGCGCGAAAAAATTACCGAAGTCCTGACCAAATCCATCGCCCAACATGCCTTATCCGAAGATTTGGATACCGACATGGCGGTCATCTTCATCAAATCGACGCTGGACGGTCTGATTTGGCGTTGGCTCTCGTCCGGCAAAAATTTTGATCTTGCCCAAACTGCACCGCGCATGATTGACATCCTCTTGGATAATCTGAAAAACCACCCGCAACTGCGTAAGCAAAAATAACGGACCGCATCCCAAAGGTCGTCTGAAAACAAGCACCACACGTTTTCAGACGACCTATTCTCTGCCTCAGCAGGCGTTATATATTATGAATCAACCCGTTAGACAAACAACGCCCGAACAATCCCTGCTTAACAAAAACGTCGTCTGAAAACCCTTTTTCAAGTTTTCAGACGACGTTTTCTTCTTATTTTCCTATCATTTTCCTATCAACGCGTTACCGGTTTATATTTAATCCGTTTCGGTTTCGCGCCCTCTTCGCCGAGTCGGCGTTTTTTATCGGCTTCGTATTCCTGATAGTTGCCGTCAAAGAACACCCATTTCGAATCGCCTTCGCAAGCCAAGATATGCGTGGCGATGCGGT
>CAUSDA010000074.1:0-13074 GCA_963529965.1 uncultured Neisseria sp. | reverse complement strand
CATGGTTAGACCTCCAAAGTTGAGTATTGTACTATTTTGTTTTTAATTGACTATAGTCAAAAATAAAGCCCGATTATTGCAATCGGGCTTTATTGGTTTGTGGTTGTATCATTCAATCACGATTTTCGGGAAGCGGCTGCTGAAATCTTTGCCTTTGTCTGCAATGGTCAGGGCGATTTGAAAGGCTGCGTCGGTATAAATTTTGGCAATAGCGGGATGTTCGTCAAACAACTGTTTCGCCGCGCCGCCATCCATTGCTTCGCGTACGGGTAGGCTTAACGGAAGCTGTCCGAGCAGTGGGACATTCAGACGACCTGCCAGGTTTTTGCCGCCTTCAGAACCGAAAATAGCTTCGGCGTGGCCGCAGTTGGAGCAGATATGTACCGACATGTTTTCCAGTACGCCGAAAATCGGAATATTGACTTTGTGGAACATATCGACTGCTTTGCGCGCGTCAATCAGGGCAATGTCTTGCGGCGTGGTAACGACGACAGAACCGGTTACGGGGATTTTCTGCGACAGGGTGAGTTGGATGTCGCCAGTACCCGGCGGCAGGTCGATGAAGAGGTAGTCCACTTCATCCCACTCGCTTTGGAACATCAACTGCTGCAAGGCTTGGCTGACCATCGGGCCGCGCCAAACGACGGCTTGGTCGGTATCGACCAGAAAGCCGATGGACATCACTTGGATGCCGCTGTCGGCTTCGACGGGAATCAGTTTTTTGTTTTGTTGGTCAGGTTTGCGGTCTTGCACGCCCAACATGGTCGGCTGGCTCGGACCGTAGAGGTCGGCATCCAGTACGCCCACTCGCGCGCCCATGCGTGCCATGGCGGTGGCAAGATTGGCGGTGGTGGTGGATTTGCCGACACCGCCTTTGCCGGATGCGACGGCGATAATGTTTTTGACGCCTTTGATGGTGGCAACGCCGGGCTGTACTTTGTGCGTTGTGATTTCCGTGTCGATGCTGAGGTGGATATGCGCGTCGCCCGTGATGCCGATGACGGCTTCTTGCAGGCTGTTGGCGATGTCGGCGGCGATATGGCCGACGGGGAATCCGAATTTCAGTCCGATATGGAGGCCGTCGGAGCGTTCTTCCAACAGTTGGACGGCTTTTTCACTGCCGAGCGTGCGCTCGGTGCCGGGGATTTTTACTGCTTCCAGTGCAGTTTGAATGGCTGCGATATTCATGGCGTATCTCTGGTTGATAGGGAACGATAATTGAATGAAGGATGATTCATGTTTGGTGTGTTAAATACAGGAAATACGGTAGGTATGGAATGAAAGATACGGATCCATATTTCAGGGAAAATGCGTGAGTGCTGTAATAAATTTTCTTACAATAAAAACTGTATCTAAAGTCATTAAAATTAATTTAAATATTATTAAAAATATAGAGTTTTATACAATGAATTATCAGGTTGGTCATGATATTTTATGTGATTATATTTCTGAACTTTATATTATGTTTTAATGAATATAAATGAGCTGAGTGGTGAATGTTAATCCCAATTTGCGGCAAGTTCATTTGCTATTTTGAGTCGTTCTGTAGTGCCGACATCCAGCCATAATCCATTGTGTTGCTCGCCGGTAACGCGGTGTTGATTCATGGCTTCCCGCAATAGAGGCGCGAGTTTGGCGATTTGGTTGGGCGGTGTATTTTGGAAGAGGTTGGGGTGATATATGCCTACGCCGCTGAAAGTTAGCGCGATTCCTTCGGTTTTATTGGAGTGTACCTGTCCATCGGGAGAAATGGAAAAATCGCCCTCCGGATTGTGCGGGGGATTGGGAACCAACCAAATATGTGCCAATAGGTTGGATGTTTGTAGGGATGCGGCAGCCTGTCGGGCGGCGTTGAAGTCGATATCGGTCAAAACATCTCCGTTGATGACAAGGAAAGGGGCGTCGCCCAGTAAGGGTAGGGCGGTAGCGATTCCGCCGGCGGTCTCCAGTCCGCCTGTCGATTCGGGAGAGTAGGCTATGCTGACTCCGTATTGTGCGCCGTTACCAAGTGTGGCTTCAATTTGTTCGCCTAGCCATGCGTGATTGATGACGATTTCGGTGAAACCTGCATTTTTCAGACGACGTATATGCCAGCCGATGAGTGGTTCGCTGCCGACTTTTAGAAGTGGTTTGGGTGTGTGGTCGGTCAGGGGGCGCATCCTTTCTCCGCGTCCTGCTGCCAGTATCATTGCTTTCATGGCTGTCCTTGTTTGGGATGGGATTATATAGTGGATTAACTTTAAATCAGTACGGCGTTGCCTCGCCTTAGCTCAAAGAGAACGATTCTCTAAGGTGCTGAAGCACCAAGTGAATCGGTTCCGTACTATCTGTACTGTCTGCGGCTTCGTCGCCTTGTCCTGATTTAAATTTAATCCACTATAGTCATTTGATGTGAAAGTATACAGTGTTGTGCCGTTAGGATTCAAAGGGAATGATACTTTGGTTATCGGTATATTGATTGGTCGTTGATGAGGGGATACGGAATCAATAGGTCGTCTGAAAACGAAGATGGGTTTTCAGACGACCTTGTGTTTAGGCCAATGATTTGAATTGTCGGCGGAAATACAGTAGCGCCGGGTTGTCGGTGTGGGTAGTGGTGATTTCATCGATGCGGACATAAAAGATGAAATGTGTGCCGATTTCGTGTTGATCGATAATGTGACCGTGTAAATGGGCCAGTGCGCCTTCAACTTCGAGTTGACCGGTTTGCCCTCTATGCCAAATGTGGTATTCGAAGCGTTCTTCGGGGGAAAGGTTGGTGAGTCCTGCGAAGTGTTCGGCGACGTCTTGCTGATTTTCTGACAGGGTGTTGATACAGAGGTTTCGGTTTGCCTGCAATATGGGAATGATGCCTGCCTGCCGGTTGATACATAACATAACGGTAGGCGGCTCGTCGGTAATCGGCGCTACGGCTGTCATGGTAATGCCGTAACGTCCGGACTGTCCGTCTGTGGTAATAACATGGACGCCTGCGGCACAGGATGCCATAGCATTGCGGAATGGACTCTTGAGTGTGTGTGCGGAATCTGTCATTCAGTTTCTTTTATTTTAGTGCCTGCTCAATTTGCGCGAGCTGGCGCAAAAGCTCTTTCAATTCGAGCATTTTTTCTTTGGATAAGATTTTTTCGATGGCGTCATAGCGTTCATCCACTTGCGCGCCTATGGTTTCGTACAGTTTTTCGCCTTCTTGGGTCAGCTTCAGGTAAACGCGGCGCTGGTCGTTAGAGGGTTTCAGGCGTACCGCCAAGCCTGCTTTTTCCAGGCGGGTCAGGATGCCGGTCAGGCTGGGACGTAAGATGCAGGCTTGGTTGGCGAGATCTTGGAAGTCTAATGTGCCGTTTTCTGCCAGAAGGCGGATGATACGCCATTGCTGGTCGGTAATATTGGCTTGGTTCAAAATAGGGCGGAATTGTGTCATCAACGCTTCTCGGGCTTGAATCAGTCCAATATTGATAGATGCATGTTTAGATTGGTTGGGCATTGTAAGTCTCCATTGTTATCAAAAATCAAACCGTTGAAGCGCGAGGCGGGTATGCAAAAAGCGTTTTTTTATTATAAGCCGCTATTGAAGCGGCAAGGATATATGGGAACAAAAGTATCATTGTTTGGGTATGTTGGGAATACGCTAAACAATTTGTTTTGATAATAATGTTCCCAAGTTTTCTTATAATCCTATCTTAGTCTATTTTCTGCGCAATCTCAACAAAATCATCAAGTACGGATTTTTTGGGTAATTCATTTCTTTAAAAAACGAATATATTTTGAAACGATGGATATGCCGTATGGTATTTGAGTTCTTTATATTTTAAGGATTTTAAGCGAGAGGGCGTACCGCCAGCTGAAATCGGCAACGCCGACGGAGAGGCTGACGATAAAGAGTACCGCCAGCGCCAGCAGGTTCGACAGGTTGAAATAAGAAGATTTCGGAGACATAGGTTCGGTGGGGACGGGTTTCAGACGGCCTCAAACGGTCATCGGGGCCGTCTGAAAAACAAAAACGAAAATCGACGGCGCATCCGGTCAGTATTCTGACAGCGGTTTTTCCGGGTCGTAGCCGCCGTTGCTTTCCTTAACGACGGCCTGCCCGCAGATAATGTGTTCGCCGTCGAACGTGAGGGTGGGGTTGCCGTACAGCTCCCAGCCGTTTTGCAGGGCTTCGGTAACGCGGCGGCAGAATGAGGCGTCGTCCGGTCCGGTGAGGTAGCGGTAGAGTTTCATGAGCAGTTTCTCCAGTGTGAAAACATTTTCAGACGATCTCAAAAGCAGGACGGGGCTGTCTGAAACAGTATAGTGAAATATCAAAAACAGTAACGACCATATTCGGTAATTTACTCTTTCCGAGCGGCGGAAAAGGGACAAGATTGCCGTTGCGGCGCACAGGCCGTCTGAAACCCCACTGCTTGCCTTGCCAGATTCCGCACTATCGGTTTATTCGGCGGCGTTAAACGCTTCCGTTACCTGTTTGGACGCATTCAGCAATTCCTGGGTGCCGCCTGCGGCAAGGTAGGTTTCCGGCGGCAGGTAGACCACCTGTCCCTTTTTCCAAGCCGTCGTTTCGGCCACCAGCGGATTGTCCAAAACGTCTTTGGCCGCCTTGCCTTCCTCGCCGATGGCGGCAGAACGGTCCAGCACAAACAACCAGTCGGGATTGGTTTTTTTAATGTATTCGAACGTAACGGGCTGGCCGTGGTTGCCTTTTTCCTTGATGGAGGAGTCGGCGGCCTTGGCCGCTTCAAACGAAGCGTTGATTTCCGCTTTCAATTTGTCCGCCTCCGCCTCCGCCTGTTTGCCGAAAATCTGAGCCAGCGCGTCGATGCGCTCTTTCGTACTGTCTTTCAGGTGCATAGGGGTTTGGTCAGTAGAAGAGGTTCATCAGCCAGATTCTGCTGCGCAATCCCCAATAGCTGCTCAACCCTGAGGTGTGATGTATCATTTTTCCGTTTTTAATCAAAATGATGGTCGGGGTAACGGCAATTTTCCAGTTGGCTGCCAACTGGTCGTCTGAATCGTTAACTGTCGGGAATTGCAGTTGATGTTCCTTCATATAGGATTGAATCTCTGTATCGGAACCGGAATGTACGGCGACACCGAGCGTAGGAATACCGTTTTGATGTAGGCGATCGATTGTCGGGGATGTGTATGAACAGATATGGCACCATGTTCCCCAAAAATAGACAACGGCAACACGTTCTTTGCTGAGTGTTTCGAGCGAAGTGCTGCTTCCATTGATAACACGGAGGGATTCTGATGAGGCTTGCATCGGTTGATTGGGTTTGCGCCACCAGTCAACGGCTACGGAAATCAGAATAAAGAGGAGGAGGGCTTGGATAAGGGATTTTAGATAAGGTAAGAGTCGTTTCATGTGGTGTCTGCATAAAACAGGCTGAATAGAAAGGAATCTGTATGTACTGCTACAAGGTTGGCTTGCGGGCGTCGTCTGCGGCTTGCCGCCTTGCATCGGCAGATGAGGCATTCCTTAATAAACAGCCTGTCTGTATTTGAATCGTTGAGCTACGATATCAAAGTTTATCACTTATTATGAGGTTTAACGGCTTTTAATCTGGCGCGTGTAAATGGCTAAAATAATGACGGCAAATACGGTGGAGGCAATCCATCCTGCCGGTTCGCCGACGCGATACCAACCTACTTGTTGTCCGACAAAACCGGCCAACGCGGAACCGCCTATGCCTAGCAGGGTGGTCATGATGAAGCCTAAGTTTTCTTTGCCCGGGTGCAGGAATTTTGCCAATACGCCGATTACAAATCCAATAATGATGGTGCTGATCCAACCCATATCTCTTGTCTCCTTGTGTGTTGTGAGGAATGTATGTGTGAAAATGCAGTATACAGGCTTGTTTTGTCTCGCTGTGCCATCTTTACAGTTTATAGCGTTGTCCCGTATGGGAAGGGCGGACGGCAGTATTATTAGTCAGTATTGATTCATGCTAAAAGGTCGTCTGAAATCTGTTTCAGACGACCTTTAGGGTGGTGAACTATTCTGCGGCAGGTTTTACCGTGTTGCGGACATCGCCGCTTTTTTGTTTATGTTTCAGCACCGCACGGTCGAGCTTGTCCATCAGAACATCAATGGCGGCGTACATATCTTGTTCAACGGCCTCGACGTGGAGGTCTTTGCCCGCCAGATGGATGTCTGCTTCAGCCTGTTGATTGAGTTTTTCCACAGAAAGGGTGATGGTAACGGAAATGGCGTTGGCTGCGTGGCGGTTGATGCGTTCCAATTTTTCGGAAACGTAGTTTTTGATGGCCTCGGTAACGTCGAAATTCAGACCGGTGATTTTCAGATTCATAATACAGCTCCTTCGGTGGGGTTCAGTCCGTCAGAAACGGAACGGGAAAACTGCGGTTTAAAACTGTCATTCGGTAAGTTTGCGTTTGTGTGCCGGCGGGATGTCGAGCGACTCCCTGTATTTGGCGACGGTGCGGCGGGCGATGTCTATGCCCTGTTGTTTGAGGAGGCGGACAAGGGTTTCGTCGGAATGGGGCTTGCTGCTGTCTTCGTTTTCGATAATCTGCCCCAAAACGGCTTTAATCGCGCCTTGGCTCAGGCCTTCTTTGTCGCCTTCGGAATTGACTGCCTGTGTGAAGAAATAGCGTAACGCAAATAGTCCGCGCGGGCAAGACAAATATTTTTGGTTGGCGGCGCGCGAAATGGTGCTTTCGGCAAGCCCCAATTCGGCGGCTGCGTCTTTCATGAGCATGGGCGCGAGTCCGATTTCGCCGAAGATGAAGAAGTCTTCCTGATTTTTGACGATGTATTCGGCAAGGCGGATGACGGTGCTTTTGCGCAGTTCGAGGGAGTCGATGCGCTGCTTGGCTTCGTTGATTTTTTCTTTCCACTCGGGTGCGCCGTCTTCTGCGGATTTCATCAGTTCGCAGTATTCGCGGTTGAGTTGCAGTTTGGGCCAGGCGGCTTCGTTGCCGATGACTTTCCAGCCGTCTTTGCCTTCTTTGACCCAAACGTCGGGCTGGATGTAGGCGGTCGGTTCGGAGGAGGCAAAACCGTAGGCGGGGTAGGGGTTGAGCGTGGCGATGATGTCGAGTGCGGCTTCTATGGTTTCGCTGTCGATTTCGGGAAAGAGTTTGCGGAAGCGGATGATGTTTTGTTTGCGGTTTTTGCCCAAATCGTGCAGCGAACTTTGGATGAGGTGGGCGGCCGCCTGACGCGCGGGGCTGGCGGGCAGGCGCATGAGTTGGAGCATCAGGGATTCGGTCAGGTCGGCGGCGGCAACGCCGGGCGGGTCGAAGGTCTGCAAAAGGTCGAGGGCGTTTTGCAGCTCGTCTTCGTCCAGCATCCATTCCAAGGGCGTGTTGTCGATAACGTTTTGAATGCTGTCGGTGAAATAGCCTTGGTCATCAAGGAAATCGATAAGGATGTGGACGTAGGCGGCTTCTTTATCGGAAAGGGGGTGTTCGCACACTTGGGCGTGCAGGTATTGGTTGAAATCTTCTTCTTTGGCGATGTTGAGCCACGCGTCTTCGGCATCGTCGCCGCCGAGGTGGTTGCTGCGCGGCATGGTGGTGCCGTGATTGAACTCTGCGTCGGCAAATTCGTCGGTTTCGGGACGTTCGAGCAGGGGATTGTCCTGCAACCAGTCTTCGACCTCGCGTTCGAGTTCGATACCGGACATTTGCAGGATGCGCAGGGATTGTTGCAGACGTTGGTTGAGTTGTTGGGTCTGCCTGAGTTTGAGGCCGAGTAAGGTCATGGTGCAATGTATGTTGATTGGTTTTATGGTGGATTGGACTTGAAGCGGTGCGGCTTGGCTTACATTACGCTGTCAACTGCTTCTTGTTCATCCACTATGTGATTTCAGACGACGTTTGGTTTGGTAAGGAGGCGCAGAAGGGTCGTCTGAACGGATTTTGTGGTGTGTTTATAGGCGTTTGGTCAACGCTTTTTATTTTTTATCCTAGATGTGTATTTCAACATTTTGCCTTGCCGCCGTCAACTGACGAGGCATGTTTGAAGATGGGTATCCGGATATTGATGATGTGGGTTGGAGATTCGTTTGTTGATGGTTTTTATAAAAATTTAAATAAATCATATGGTTGATTGTATTCGGGATGTAATTGTTTGAACGGCGTGCGTTTCATTGTATATGAGGCTGGTTTTTGTCCGACGTGTCATTTGCGGGAAAAGGGATGCGGACATCGAATGATTTGGGATCATGAAACGGCATAAAGGTCGTCTGAAATCCTGTTCTCTAAAGCTTTGGGCTTTGTTGAACCTGAATTTTCAGACGACCTTCATTCATTTACTGCTTATTTGTTGTTCGGATGGGATTCCATCGGGGCAGACAAAGGCAGTTCGGGCATGGTACGGGCGGAGTCGGAAACATTGCCGGACAGGGTTTTCAAGAAGGCAACGATGTTGTCGGTGTCTTCTTTAGATAAGTCTTTACCCAGTTGCGCTTTACCCATGATGGTAACGGCTTTGTCCAATTCCCAAACGCTGCCGTTGTGGAAATATGGATAAGTTTTGGCGACGTTACGCAAGCCCGGGACGCGGAAGAAGAATTCGTCTTCGGCTTTTTTGGTTACGTCGGCACGGCCTTTGTCGTGTTTCGGATCTTCGATGAATTTCCAGTACGGGCCTTCAACCAAACCGAATTTTTGGAAGGTTGCGCCGCCGAGGTTGACTCCGCTGTGGCAGGCGATACAGCCGTTGTCCATAAAGGCGCGCACGCCTTTGCGCTCTTGTTCGTTCAGGGCGTTGACGTTGCCTTTGAGGTAGTCATCCCATTTGGTCGGCGTCAACAGGGTGCGTTCGAATGCGCCCAGTGCGGTGGTGATGTTTTTGAAGGAAACTGCGCCGTCTTCGGGGAAGGCGGTTTTAAACAGTTCTTGATATTCGGGGATTTTGGCGATTTTGGCAGCGGCTGCTTCTTGCGAGTCGTTTGCCATTTCCACAGGGTTCACCAACGGTCCGCCGGCTTGTTCTTCAACGTCGGCCGCGCGGCCGTCCCAGAACTGCATGCCGAGCAGGGCGGCGTTTAAAGCGGTCGGGGAGTTGCGTCCGCCGAATTGTCCTTTATGGCCTTGGCTGGTCGGCAGGTTATCCACGCCTGCGGTGGCAAGGTTGTGGCAGGAGTTGCAGCTTACGGTGTTGCCTTTGGAAAGGCGTGGCTCATACCATAATTGATGGCCGAGTTTGACCTGTTCTTCGGTAAACGGGCGCAGTTTCTGCATTTCCTCGGCGCTCGGCAGCGGTTTGAAGATGCCTTGTGCGCGTTTGAGCAGCTCTTGATCTTCAGGAGAAGCGTTGCTGTCAACGACGGCTTGGGACGCTGCTGGGGTAGCTTAAGCTGCGTTAGGGGTCGTCTGAACAGCAGAGGCTTCGGTCGGTGCGGAAGCAGGTTTTTGTTCCTTGCTTTCCTGTCCGCCACAGGCGGCCAATACGGATAAAACAGCAAGCGACAGGAGCAGTCGGGTGTTGCGGTGGTTCATGGCGTGTTCCTTTTTGTAGTGGATATTATTATGAGTAAGCACCGTTTCCGTTGATTGCCGTGATGAATGGCGGGCGAAAATGGGGAATGACATTCCGCTTTGTTTGCGTCCGTTTGATATGTCCGGCTTTTTTGTCCGCGAAGTATAAACAGCGGGCGGGGTTTGCCCTTTGCGGTAAATCAATATTGGATTTTCAATAGAGACAAACAATATATGCGATAGCTTCTGCATTTTCATGCGGTTTTCATGTCGAATAGGCCTCTATCGCTTGCACTGCCAAGCCGATTGGTTTAAATTAAACGACAATTTACCGTTGGAAGACACACAATGAAAATTACCGTCATCGGCGCAGGTTCTTGGGGTACAGCCCTTGCCCTGCACTTTGCCAGCCACGGCAACGAAGTCGCCCTTTGGACACGCAATCCCGAACAAGTCCGTACATTGCAGGCAGAACGTGAAAACAAACGCGGCCTGCCCGGTTTCCCTTTCCCTGAATCCTTAACCGTTTATGCCGATTTGGGTGAGGCGCTCAAAGACAGCGGGCTCGTCCTTGTCGTAACTTCTGTCGCAGGTTTGAGAAGCAGCGCGGAACTCCTCAAACAACACAATGCCGACCATATCCCCGTCCTTGCTGCCTGCAAAGGCTTTGAACAAGACACAGGGCTGTTGACCTTCCAAGTATTGAAAGAAGTATTGCCTGAGAACAAAAAAATCGGCGTGCTGTCAGGTCCGAGCTTTGCCCAAGAACTCGCCAAACAACTGCCTTGCGCTGTGGTTGTCGCCTCAGAAAATCAGGAATGGATTGAAGAATTGGTGCCGCAACTCAACACCAACGTAATGCGCCTTTACGGCAGCACGGACGTTATCGGCGTGGCTGTCGGCGGTGCCGTCAAAAACGTTATGGCAATTGCTACCGGTCTTTCCGACGGTCTCGAATACGGGCTCAATGCGCGTGCGGCGCTGGTGACGCGCGGTCTCGCCGAGATTACCCGTCTTGCCATGGCCATGGGTGCGCAGCCCAAAACCATGATGGGGCTTGCCGGTATCGGCGACCTTATCCTGACCTGTACCGGCGCGCTTTCGCGCAACCGCCGTGTCGGTTTGGGTTTGGCAGAAGGAAAAGAACTGCATCAAGTATTGGTGGAAATCGGCCATGTTTCCGAGGGCGTCAGCACCATCGAAGAAGTGTTTAACACCGCTGTGAAATACCAAATCGACATGCCCATCACCCAAACTCTGCTGCAACTCATCCGCAAGGAAATGACCCCGCAGCAAGTGGCAGAAAGACTCATGGAGCGCAGCGCGCGCTTTGAGTAGGACCGAACGGCAAAGGTTGTCTGAAAACATCAAGCCAAAAAGTTTCAGACGACCTCAACATTCGGCAGCGATTGACATCCCTGCATCATCATCCTAATATCCTGACCGCCTGCCACCATGCGGCAATACGGAAGCCTATACATGAATCAATCACTCGACACCTTGGAAGTCAGCGTTTACCAGCTGGCCCAAAAATTTGAAACCCTTGTTGGTGAAAACCGTCGCCTTAACGAAGAAATCGACCGCCTCAAGCTCGAGCATGAACAACAAAAGCGCGAACACGAAGCTGCCGTTGACGAATTGAGCGAAGCGCTGCTCGTGCAAGTCGGCAAACTCAAAGAAGACCTACAAGGCAAAATCGACAACCTTACCGCCGAAAAAGAACAATACCGCAGCGCGTTGGAGCAGACTGCAGAAAAAATCCGCCGGCTCATTGCCCGCCTGCCGCAAGAAACACAATCATAAGGACACGCCATGAGTATCGAACAAGTCAGCCTCGACATCATGAATGTCAATTTCACCATCAACACCCCGAGCGAAGAAAAAGATACCCTGCTCCAAGCCGTTGATATGCTCAACAAGAAAAGTGCCGCCATCAAAGAGAGCGGACGCATTGTCGGCAGCGATAAAATCGCCATTATGACCGCACTCAACGTTGTCCACGACCTCCTTAAAATCACACTCAAAGACGATTTGGCAATAGGTGAATTTGAGCGTAAAATAACCGACATGAACAACGCTTGCCAAAAAGCTTTGGCGCGGTTGGAACAAAACTGATTTTTCTTTTTCCCTGCGGTGTCCGCGAAGGCATATATTCCTTTGAACCAATAAGTTCGCTTAAGGTTGCCGGGAGTTGCAGTGGGCGCGAGCGTCTATCCTTAGATGCACCCGAAACTGCCCGAGGTGACCGCCTTGTCAACAAGGTTCAAGCGGATTCAGCCAAAACGGCTCTCGCGGGGATTCCCATATCAAGCCATGCCCGATTGCGGCATGGCTTTCATTTATCATCGGCTTCGACGTCGTCTGAAAAACCAAACTTAAAATCAAAAAACATATCCCGATATTTTGAATCAACAGCAATGTTTTCCAACCTAAAAACAACATTTCCCAATGCATAAAAACGCCATCATAGAAAAAACACTTTCAGACGACCCCAATCCGATTGACAAAAGCCAATCCCATCTTTAAAATTCACAACTTTCTATATCTATCTGGATTTCCACTATGAAAACCTTTTCAGCGAAACCCCACGAGGTGAAGCGCGAATGGTTCGTTATCGACGCCCAAGACAAAGTTCTGGGTCGCGTTGCAGCCGAAGTCGCACACCGTCTGCGTGGCAAGCACAAACCTGAATACACCCCCCACGTTGACACCGGCGACTACATCATCGTCATCAACGCGGACAAACTGCGTGTAACCGGTGCCAAATTCGAAGACAAAAAATACTTCCGTCACTCCGGCTTCCCCGGCGGTATCTACGAGCGTACTTTCCGCGAAATGCAAGAGCAATTCCCGGGCCGCGCTTTGGAACAAGCCGTAAAAGGCATGCTGCCTAAAGGCCCATTGGGTTACGCCATGATTAAAAAACTGAAAGTGTACGCTGGTGCAGAACACGCCCATGCCGCACAACAACCCAAAGTTTTGGAATTGAAATAAGGACACGACATGAACGGTAAATACTACTACGGCACAGGCCGCCGCAAAAGTTCAGTGGCTCGTGTATTCCTGACTAAAGGTACCGGCCAAATCATCGTAAACGGTCGTCCCGTTGACGAATTCTTCGCCCGCGAAACTAGCCGCATGGTTGTTCGCCAACCTTTGGTCCTGACTGAAAACGCTGAAGCATTCGACATCAAAGTCAACGTTATCGGCGGCGGTGAAACCGGTCAATCCGGCGCTATCCGTCACGGCATTACCCGCGCCCTGATCGACTTCGACGCTGCGCTGAAACCTGCCTTGTCTCAAGCCGGTTTCGTGACTCGCGATGCCCGTGAAGTTGAACGTAAAAAACCAGGTCTGCGCAAAGCACGCCGCGCAAAACAATTCTCCAAACGTTAATTCGTTTTTGGAATCTCAAAAAGCCCTGCAATGCAGGGCTTTTTTATTTGTTGCATCTCTTGGATTACCTATGCATTTTTGAGACTGGTTGAGAGAGGGCGGACGGCTGAGAGATATAGTGGATTAACTTTAAATCAGGACAAGGCGACGAGCCGCAGATAGTACAGATAGTACGAAACCGATTCACTTGGTGCTTCAGTACCTTAGAGAATCGTTCTCTTTGAGCTAAGG
>CAUSDA010000073.1:0-13560 GCA_963529965.1 uncultured Neisseria sp. | reverse complement strand
ATGGTTAAGACCTTTAAAGTTGAGTATTGTACTATTTTGTTTTTAATTGACTATATTTTTTGAAATGTCGCAGTCGGTCAGGCGATGTAGGAACGGTAGCGTGGGCTTTGCCCGCGAATCATGATTGCTTGAAACATAAAAAGGTCGTCTGAAACTGTATTTTTCAGTTTCAGACGACCTTTGGTTTCAGAAAAACATAGGGCGATACGGTATCACTATGCCTTAAACTTCAAGCCTTAACGCCAGTAGCGCCACCAAGGCATATCGTTCGGCTGCCATTGGTGTTGCAGGAACGGGCTTTGCGGGAAGTTGGTTTCCAAGACGCGGCGGGTGTCGGCGGCGAGTTGGGGTTTGTCCAGTTTTTTGTAAGCCAGCTCCATCATGGCGAGCGATTCTTCGACGTAGCGGGTATTTTGGTAACGCTCGACGATTTTTTGGGCGCGGTTGACTGCGGCGAGGTAGGCGCCGCGTTTCATGTAGTAGCGGGCAACGGAGATTTCGTTACCGCCCAATGCGTCCACCAGTTTTGCCATGCGCTCGGTGGCGTCGGCGGCGTATTTGCTCTCCGGATAGCGTTGTACCAATTCGGCAAATGCTTGGTATGCGCTGCGGTTGGCTTTAGGGTCGCGGTCGGACCAGTCTTGAGAGGCGAGTTTGTTGAGGAAGGATTGGTCTTCGTTGAACAAAACCAAGCCTTTGAGGTAAAGCGCGTAATCCATATTCGGATGTTGCGGGTGATGGCGCTGGAAGCGGTCGATGGCGGCGAGGGCTTTTTCAGGCTCGTCGTCTTTGTAATAGGCGTATGCGGTGTCCAGTTGCGCCTGTTGCGCGTAGCGGCCGTTGGGGAAGCGGGATTCTAAAATTTCGTATAACTTGATGGCTCGCGTATAATTGCTGCTGTTCAACTCGTCATGCGCTTCGGCATAGAGTTTTTCTACGTTCCAATCTTGTGTGATTTGCGCGTCTTTATCGACCGTACCTTTATTGCTTGCACAGGCACCGAGTGCCAGACTTAACGAAACTACTAAAAGAATTTTTTTCATGCAGAATACTTCCTTTGATAATGAAGCCGATTATAGCGACGATTTAGACTTTACGTCAGCCCCCGAAGCAGAAAGTTGTGTTAATTTGACTGTTCCACTGGAGCTTGCGGGCGGGCGACTGGATGCTGTGTTGGCAAAGCTCATGCCTGATTATTCGCGCAGCCGCCTGACATCGTGGATTAAAGAAGGCGCGGTTATTGTAAACGATAAGCCTGCCCAACCCAAAGACAAAATGATAGGCGGAGAATCCGTCAGCGTAACGGTACGTCCGAGCGAAGAGAATCTCGCGTTCAAACCCGAAGCGATGGATTTGGATATTGTGTACGAAGACGATACCGTCATTGTCGTCAACAAACCTGCCGGACTAGTCGTCCACCCCGCCGCAGGCAACTGGACGGGGACGCTGCTCAACGGCCTGCTGGCGCATTGTTCCGAATTGAGCCAGATTCCGCGCGCGGGCATTGTCCACAGGCTAGACAAAGAAACCAGCGGTCTGATGGTAGTCGCCAAAACACTGCCTGCGCAAAATTCCCTCGTGCAACAGCTTCAAGAACGTACGGTCAAACGCATCTACCGCGCCGTCGCCAACGGTATCGTCCCCTTTGACGGCAAAATCGAAACCCAAATCGGACGCGATCCGCACAACCGCCTGAAAATGGCGGTCGTCAAATTCGGCGGCAAACCTGCCGTGACCCACGTCAAAGTGTTGGAGCGCTATCTTGCCCACAGCTACATCGAATGCTCGCTCGAAACAGGCAGGACGCATCAAATCCGCGTCCATATGCGCGAAGCCAACCACCCGCTTGCCGCCGACCCCGTTTACGGCAACCTGCGCCATCCGTGCAGCGAACCGGTAAAAGAAGCCGTTAAAAGTCTGGGCGCGCGTCAGGCTTTGCACGCCTACCGCTTAAGTTTCGTCCATCCGAAAACCGGCGAAACCGTCTCTTTTGAAGCCCCGATTCCCGACGATATCTACCACTTGCTCTCCGTCCTGCGCCTCGAAGCAGGCTTGGATTCGTCTTTGAGCAACGAAGAAGAATGGCAGGACAAACTCGGCACGGATGACGATGATGATTGGAACGAAGACGACTACGATGTCGAAGTGGTTTATGTGAGGGATTAAGGTGTCTTCTTCGGATTTGGTAAATCTTGCACAAATGGACGGTAAAATGCAGTGGCTGGCGGGTTACGGCAATTTGACATCTGAAAAAACATATCGACTTCCCACTAAAGCTGCCATCGTTTACATGATTGCGCTGCCCGTATGGTTGGGTACGCGGAACATGGAAGATATGGAGATTCTGAACATAGGCTCCGGTGTCTTCATGCTGTCATTTCTTTTGATAATGATTTTGTCCTTCCCGTATGTGTCTCTATCATCCAAAAAAAGAGCATTGGAAAAATTACAGGATAAGTCTTGGCAATACGACCCTGTCAAACGAGTCCTGACGCATTGGGAAGGCAGCGAAATCGTTATGGAATATCCTCTTTCTGAAAATGACCACTTATCGGCAATCAGATGGAGAGGCGATCTCTATGGAGAATTTTTTACGCTGGAATATCGCCGTCCATATCCCGCACCATACGTTCGAATTTTGACTTTTATTCATAGCAAACCGTCAGACAAAGAAGATTTCGCGGCTGCCGCACAAAATATTGCCAAGCAGATGAATCTGCCCTTGGATGAAAACGGTTTGTACAACTAGTCTGATCAGACTTTTCATACCAATATCGCATTCAATATATCGAGAAGTCGATTTAAAACGAGTAGCTTAGGAGATGATGATGAGTCATAAGGAGCAAGTTTGGCGAGATGCTTTTAGATTAGACGATTTATCTGAAATTGACGGGAATTTTTTATTGGCAATTGCTGCTGCAAAAAAAGAATTTGATAGTTATTCTCAAGGTAAATGGGATCTGAAAAACTATATTATTTGGTTAAGAATTTCCGAAAATAGAGAATTTGTTAGTATCAGTTTTATTCCAAAAACAGATGAAATGGTAGGCGGGATATTTTTTGAAATTCCTTATAGAGGAGAATATAAATACGGTCAGGGTTATAAATTTTATTACCGACTGGAAGATACGGAATTATTGGAAGTAGTGGGGATGCGTTAGTACGCAACTTTATTATTTTTGATGACCTTGATTACTTTCTAAGGTAGATGGGAATATTTGGCGATACGGTTGATAAAGCTTACTTGCCATACTGAATGGTCAATTTAAGGTAGAGGATTTAGGTGCCGGCATGAGTTATCAGGAAAAAGTTTGGAGAGATGCTTTTAAATCTGATTATTTATTTGAATTAGATGGAAGCTTGTTATTGGCAATGGCTGCGGCTAAAGAAGAATTTGATCGTTATTTACAGAATCAATCGGATTTGAGGAACTATACCATTTGGTTCAATATTTCCGAGAATAAAGAATTTGCCTGTATCAGCTTTCTGCCCAATCAAGGAGAAGATAAGCATGGTCAGGGTTATGACCTTTATTACCGATTGGAAAACACAGAATTATTGGAAGTCGTAGAGATGCGTTAATACGAAGCCGATAGACGCATTCCTTTCAAACCTTTCCTTACTTAGATAAAAACATGAAAACCATCACAGAAACCTTAAACCTCGCCCCGCAAGGCAAAAATTTCCTGACTGCCGACTGGCCTGCGCCCGCCAACGTGAAAACCCTGATTACCACCCGCAACGGCGGCGTGAGCCAAGGCGTGTATCAAAGTTTGAACCTCGGTTCGCATGTCGGCGATGATCCCGATGCCGTGCGCCGCAATCGTGAAATCGTGCAGGAACAGGTCGGGCTGCCCGTCGCTTACCTCAATCAAATCCACAGCACCATCGTCGTCAACGCTACTGGCGCATTGGGCAACACGCCCGACGCAGACGCTTCGGTGGACAACTCGGGTAAAGCAGCCTGCGCCGCGATGACTGCCGACTGCCTGCCTGTCTTGTTCTGCGATAAAGTCGGGACGGTCGTCGCTGCCGCACATGCAGGCTGGCGCGGTTTGGCGGGCGGCGTATTGCAAAACACCATAGCCGCGATGAATGTCGCGCCCGTCGAAATCATGGCATATCTCGGCCCTGCCATCGGCGCAGACGCATTCGAAGTCGGACAAGACGTGTTCGACGCATTTTGTACGCCCATGCCCGAAGCTGAGGACGCATTCGAAGACATCGGCGGCGGTAAATATCTTGCCGACATCTACGCACTGGCGCGTTTGGTTCTGCGCTGCGAAGGTGTGGACATGATTTACGGCGGTACACATTGCACCGTCTTAGAGCGCGACACTTTCTTCTCTTACCGCCGCGACGGACAAACCGGTCGCATGGCCAGCCTGATTTGGTTGGCGGAATAATGCGTGGTAAACCGTGTATCCGATATTTGACTGAAAAAAGTCGTTGTTAAGCGTATCGGTTCCAATATCGTTAAGGTCGTCTGAAAATATCGGTTTCCTCAATTTCAGGAACGGTTTTCAGACGACCTTTGTTCGTTGTATCCTTTAGATATAGTGGATTAAATTTAAATCAGGACAAGGCGACGAAGCCGCAGACAGTACAGATAGTACGGAACCGATTCACTTGGTGCTTCAGCACCTTAGAGAATCGTTCTCTTTGAGCTAAGGCGAGGCAACGCCGTACTGGTTTAAAGTTAATCCACTATAAATCAGGCGGTATTTGTCATTGCATATGACGCTATTGAGGTCGTCTGAAAACAAGGAAACCGTATGTTTGATTTGCACCGTGCTTTAACCGCTGACGGTATTGCGATATGCCGTCCTGCCGACTATGTTTCGGGTAAGAAGGCGTCGCTTGAAGATTATTGCCGTGATGTGATTGCACTTTTGACCGACTATCCGCCCGCCCGTTTTTACTTCGTCCGCTTTTCCGATGAAACGGTGTCTATTGATACGCCGCTCGGTGAGGTGCGTTGTTTCGGTAAGTACGGTTACGGCGGAGCTTATTTTGTTGCTGGTGCGGACGGACGGGTGTGGCTGTATTCACCCGAGGCGAAAAATGCTTGGGAGAAGGAACAGGTGTTTGCCGGCAGCAGTTTGGATTTGTTTGTGCAGACTTATTGCCGTTTGATGGCGGAAGTGTTCCTGCTCAAGTCAGGCTTTGTTCTAGAAGGTGGGTTGCCGAAAGATGGAGAAATAACCGAAAACTTGACCCGTTGGCTGGAGCAAGCCGATCTTGAAGCGGCTGCGGAAGATGCTTTTTGGGGACAGTTGCTGTATGAGCTGGAGGAGGGCTTTTTTCCGTTGATGGATAATCCTGTTACGCGGAATGTCGGTATGCCGGAGCATCGTTATCTGGAGGCAGAGAGGTCGTCTGAAAAATTGTAAAACTTCCCGCTGAAGAAAAGTAATATAGAGACCCAAGCCATCCAAAATCAATTTAACGCTGTATCTGCGTAACATGACGGTCAATGCTATGAACGATAAACTGATTCAAACCTTTGCCAAAACTTTTGGTCTTCCTTACAAACAAGAGCCGCAAGAATTGCCGCCGTTGGAAGGCGGGCGGCATCTGCATTTGGGCGCGTTGGACGGGTTTTACCGCCATATGGACGGCGCGTGGCGGAGTGAAAACCCGCTTGCCGATTATTGGCTGGAAATGGAAACCCTGTTTTTGCAATGGCTGACTTATGCAAGGCTGCCGGATATTTGGAACGATTGGGCGTTTGGCTGGGACATCAAAGCCGAACAATATCTGCCGATAGAAGGCTGGCGCGAAGAATGGGCAGTGTTTGGCGTAATGTCTGACGATTCGATTCTTTTTGCCGATACCGCTTCACCTGACAGCCCTGTTTATTGGCTGATGACCGGTTACGGCACGGTGGAGAAACGCCGCCTTGTTGCGCCGTCCGTGGCTGCCCTGATGCAAACTTTATTGGACATTTATGATTTTGAACAGAAATGGCAGGCGGAGGGCAGGGCGGTTTATGATGAAGAAGGCTGTTGTACGGTTGCAGAATTGAGTGCGGCATTGCACGATTTGCTGTACCGGGAACTGCCGCCTGAATGCGCGGCAGGGTTTGAAGAAGCGTTTTGGGGATGATGTTGGCTTGAGGTCGTCTGAAAAAACAAATAGCAGATTAAGGAAATTCTGATGAACACCGTTTCCATCCAAAACCTTTCCCACCGCTACGGCAAGGCCCTTGCGCTTGACGATGTGTCGCTGGACATTCCGAAAGGCGCGACGGTCGGTTTGATCGGGCCGGACGGCGTGGGCAAATCGACGCTGCTCTCGCTGATGGCGGGCGTGAAGGTGATTCAGGACGGACGGGTGGAAGTGTTGGACGGCAATATGGCGGACAAGGACGTGCGGCGGGATTTGTCGCACCGCATCGCCTTTATGCCGCAGGGTTTGGGGCGCAACCTGTATCCTACCTTGTCGGTGTATGAGAATATCGATTTCCACGCGCGGCTGTTCGGTTTAGACGGGCAGGAACGCACGCGGCAGATTGCGCGGCTGATGGAGGCGACCCGCCTTGCGCCGTTTTCCGGCAGGGCGGCGGGCAAACTCTCGGGCGGGATGAAGCAGAAGCTGAGTTTGTGCTGCGCGCTGGTGCACAGCCCGGATTTGCTGATTCTGGACGAACCGACCACGGGCGTGGACCCTTTGTCGCGCCGCCAGTTTTGGGCGTTGGTGGACGATTTGCGGCGGGAACACGCGGGCATGACCGTGATTGTGGCGACCGCCTATATTGAAGAGGCACAGCGTTTCGAGCGGCTGCTGGCGATGGATGCGGGCAGTCTGCTGGAAAACAAGCCTACTGCCGACGTGCTGGCGGATTACGGCACCGACGTGTTGGAAGAGGCCTACGTCAAAATGCTGCCGCCGGAGAAACAGCAGGGCTCGGGCGGTTTGGACATTACGCCGTTCGTCCCCGACCCCGATGCGCCGCCCGCGATGGAAGCGCATGGGCTGACCAAGCGTTTTGGCGATTTTACCGCCGTGGACCATGTCAGTTTCACCATTCAAAAAGGCGAGATTTTCGGCTTTCTCGGCAGCAACGGCTGTGGCAAGTCCACCACCATGAAAATGCTGACCGGCCTGTTGGAAGCGACAGAAGGCGCCGCCACGCTGTTGGGCAAGCCGATAGACGCGGGCGGCTTGGATACGAAAATGCGCGTCGGCTATATGTCGCAGGCGTTTTCGTTGTATGAAGAACTGAGCGTGCGCCGCAATCTGGATTTGCACGCCAGACTCTACCAGATGGGCGCTAAAGGCGCGGCGGCGGTGGAAGAAGCCCTGCAACAGTTTGATTTGGCGGACGTTGCCGACACCGCGCCCGCATCGCTGCCGTTGGGCATCCGCCAACGCCTGCAACTGGCCGCCGCCTGCCTGCACCATCCCGAAGTGTTGATTTTGGACGAACCGACTTCGGGGGTCGATCCCGCCGCCCGCGATATGTTCTGGCGGCATCTTCTGAAACTCTCCCGCGAAGACAAAATCACCATTTTCGTTTCCACCCACTTTATGAACGAAGCCGCCCGCTGCGACCGCATTTCCTTTATGCACAAAGGCCGCGTGCTGGCAGTGGGTACGCCCGCCGAACTGGCGGCAAGGCAGAATGCGCCGGATTTGGAAGAAGCGTTTGTGCAGTATCTGATTGAAGCGGAAGGCGGGGAAGGTGAGGAAGGGTTGTCCCGTCAGGAGGCTGCGCACTCTGAAAGTGATCAACGCGAGTTTCGCCAAAATACAGACGGCGTGCGTGAACCAAGTTCACACACCCTGCCGGCGGAAACTCCGACCGTAGGGTGTGTGGCGCAAGCCACGTACGCGGAAGGGGAATCGGATGACAGGTATTTTGAACTTTCAGACGACCTTCAAGGAAAAGATACAGGGTCGTCTGAAACCCAAAACGGCGTGCGTGAACCAAGTTCACACACCCTACCGGCGGAAACTCCGACCGTAGGGTGTGTGGCGCAAGCCACGCACGCGGAAGGGGAATTGGATGACAGGCATTCTGAACTTTCAGACGACCTTCAAGGAAAAGATACGAGGTCGTCTGAAACTCAAAACGGCGTGCGTGAACAAAGTTCACACACCCTACCGGCGGAAACTCCGGCCGTAGGGTGTGTGGCGCAAGCCACGCACGCGGAAGTGGCATCGGATGATAGGCATTCTGAACTTTCAGACGACCCTGAAAAACACCATCCGAGGCCGTCTGAAAATCCGTCGGCAACGCCCGACACCCAAAGCTTCAAATACCGTTTCTCCATGATTTGGACCTTCGCCCGCCGCGAAGCCAAAGAACTCCTGCGCGACAAAATCCGCCTGTTTTTCGCCGTGTTCGGTCCGCTGATTATTATGGCGTCGGTATCGTGGGGGATTTCGTTTGACGTGCGGAATCTGAAATTCGCCGTTTACGACCGCGACCAAACTGCCGCCAGCCGCGAGCTGGTCGAATATTTCGACGGTTCGCGCTACTTCCTCCAACAGCCGCCGATACAGTCCGAAGCCGAAATCGACACCGTGCTCAAAAGCTCCGGCGCCATATTGGTCATCGATATTCCGAGCGGTTTCGGGCGTGATTTGGCGCGCGGACTCAAACCCGAAGTCGGTTTTTATGTGGACGGCTCCATGCCGTTTAACGCCACCAACATCCGCGGCTACATTGGCAGCCTGATCACCGCCTACACCAAAGACCGCATCGCCGAAAGCGGGCTGCCCGTTTCGCTCAAAGCCCCCGCCGGCATCGAACCGCGCTTTATGTACAATCAGGATTTCGACAGCATCAACGCCATCGCCCCAGGCGTGATGATGCTGGTGTTGATGATGATACCCGCCATGATGTCGGCGGTCGGCGTGGTGCGCGAACGCGAAATCGGTTCCATCGCCAATTTCTACGCATCGCCCGCCGCCGTGGCGCAATATCTGATCGGCAAACAGCTTCCCTATATCGCCGTCGGCATGGTCAACTTCGCCGCCATGATGCTGATGATTATTTACCTGTTCGGCGTGCCGCTCAAAGGCTCGTTTGCAGGACTCGCCGTCGGCACGCTCTTGATGGTGTCCGCAAGTACCGCGCTGGGGCTTTTGATTTCCTGCTTCGTGCGCTCTCAGCTTGCCGCCATTTTCGCCACAGCCATCATCACCATGATACCCGCGCAAACCTATTCCGGTTTTCTCTACCCGCTGTCCACCATGGAAGGCGGCGCGCTGGTTATCGGCAAAACCTTCCCGTCGTCGTGGTACTACACCGTCAGCGTCGGCAGCTTTACCAAAGGGCTGCACACTGCCGACCTGCTGCACGAATACGCCGCCATCGCCGCCTTTGCCGCCACCAGCCTGATTCTGGCGTGTGTGTTGTTGAAGAAGCAGGAGAAGTGAGAGGTCGTCTGAAAACTCAGCAGGCGCGTATGGATGTCCACCCCGAACCTTAGCCCACTATTAAAGAAAGAAACGCCATGAACCGAACAACCCTGTTTGACGGACTGGCCGAACGCTACGGCGCGGCGGCGGAATATCCGTGGGCGAAATCTCCCGACTTTGCCGTGTTCCGCCACACGGGCAACCGCAAATGGTTCTGCCTGTATATGCCCGTGCCGTCTGAAAAACTGGGCATGGGCGAGGGCGGTCTGACGGAAATCGTCAACGTCAAATGCCGCCCCGAACACATCGGCTCATGGCGCGCGACGGCAGGCATCCTGCCCGCCTACCACATGAACAAAGAACACTGGTTGAGCATCGTATTGGCGCAAACGCCCGCAGAAAACGTGTGGCGGCTGATAGACGACAGCTTCGTGCTGACGCGCTAGAATTGGTTAATTTCACACATTAGATACAAGAGGACATTATGACTGACATTACCCTTATCCCTGTTCAAGAACACGAAAAAGACGAGTTTATCCGCGCCTTGCAGCAGTCGTTCAGATTGGCGGTGGCAGACGATTTGGACGACGGAGAAGAAGTTATCAGCCGAGAAGAAATCGAAGAATCCATGAATGCACTCAAAGCAGAGAGCTATCACATTGTTGCCGACGGCGAAAAAGCAGGCGGCGCTGTGATAGTCGTCAATGCCGAAACGGAGCGCGGTTCGTTGGATTTACTGTTTATGTTCCCGCAGAAACACGGGAGCGGCTTGGGCGGGAAAGCGTGGCGTGCGATAGAGCGGCTGCACCCCGAAGTACGCGTGTGGGAAACGCATACGCCGTATTTTGAGAAGCGCAACATCCATTTCTACGTCAATAAATGCGGCTTTAAAATCGTAGAGTTTTTTAATCCGTACCACCCCGATACCACTAGAATGCAAGCAGTGGGGCAAGATGAAGCGTTTGAATATTTCTTCCGTTTTGAAAAAGAAATGCCGCAACAACCGTAGGATGTGCTTCCTTGTCTTGAGCTTTGCAGACTTTATTTATTAAATTTCAGGAGAAAACATGAAAACCATAGGCATCATCGGCGGCATGAGTCCCGAAAGCACCGTGCTCTACTACCAAATCATCAACCGCGAGACCAACCGCCGCTTGGGCGGCAACCGCAGCGCCAAAATCCTGCTCGACAGCGTGGATTTTGAAGAAATCGTCCGTTTGCAGAAAAGCGGCGATTGGGCGGCGGCGGGAAACGTGTTGGCGCAAAGCGCGCGGAAGCTCGAAGCGGGCGGCGCGGATTTTTTGCTGCTCGCCACCAATACCATGCACAAAGTCGCCCCCGCCATCGAACAGGCAGCCGGCATCCCCTTGCTGCACGTCGTCGATGCCACCGCCGCCGCCATCAAACGGCAGGGCTTGTCCGCCGTCGGCCTGCTCGGTACGCGCTTTACCATGAGCGACGGTTTTTATACGGAACGCATGGATTCGCAGGGCGTACAAACCATAGTGCCGACCGCCGCCGAACAAGACGAAATCCACCGCATTATTTTTGACGAACTGTGCCTGAACCGCATCCGCCCCGAATCCGCCCGCTACTTTTACGACGTGATAGGTCGTCTGAAAAGCGAAGGCGCGCAGGGCGTGATACTCGGCTGCACCGAAATCTGCCTGCTTGTGAACGAAACCGACAGCCCGCTGCCCGTGTTCGACAGCACCGCCATCCATGCGCTTGCGGCGGTAGATGCGGCGCTGGCGGAATAAGTGGGACTCCTGATTAAACTGCTACGGAGTGGGTTTGCCATTTCGTATCAGTTTATCCGTAGTCCCACCCATGATGCGGCAAACGCCAAATTTCAGGATATAGATGTTATCCGCTTATGAAGAGTAAACTTTGTGAATAATTTTGACGGTTTTTCCGTTGCGGTTAAATTCCGTATCGGTATGAGCGCCTGAAGCGCAATCCAAACTTTGGTATTCCATATTGATATGGTTGGGATTTTTACGGCGCAGTTTGAAGGACCATTCAAAGGTTTCGGGTTGTGCGTTTTCCGTGTTGCCGCAGTCCATTTTTTCTTTACCGTTCAGAGTCAGGTTTTTGCGCGGCAGGGTGGAAGGAACGGTTTTAGGGTAGGGCGCTTCGCCGTTGTAACCTTGCTTCATAAAGGCGGAGTAGGCTTGTTGCAGCGAACCGGTGTAACGGCATTCGTAGCGGGTTACGATGGCATCGAGTTCGGGGTTGCCCGTGGATTTCGGGCTTTCATGGCAGGATAGATTGCCGGCAAAAGCGGCAGGGGAAGCGAGAAGCAGGCAGAGCAGTAAAGGTTTGACGGACATCATAGTTCCTTAGATTGGATTGATGAAATAGGTCGTCTGAAATCAAAGCTGATCCCAAAGACCTTATTTGAAAAACATAATTATACATCGTCGGTCTGACTAAACAAGTTGGATTGACCAAGCAGCGTGGTAGCCGATTCCATAAGCATTGACTTTATCCGATGCGTTTCGACGGATTTTTTAGGAAAAAACAGACTCTATTGTGTGTACACGGCGAACCTGCTGCCGGACTTTTAATGGGAAAACCGAGGCTGTAAAGCTGAAAAACAGCCGGACAATTTTTCAGACGACCTTTGAGAAGGCAAGCTATCAACAGGAATCCCCATGCGTACCCTGAAAAACATTCTGACCCTGATGCTCAAAGAGTTCCGCAGCGTGCTGACTGATCCGGTGCTGATGGTGCTGATTGGGTATATCTTCACCGCCACGATTTATCAGATGGCGCAGGTGGGCGCGGATTTGAAAAACGCCACTGTCGGTATCATCGACCAAGACCGTTCGGTTTTGTCCATGCGTATCCGCGATGCCGTGCAGCATCCGTTTTTCAAACCGGTAGAGGACGTGCGGCGCGGAGATTCGGACGAATTGATGGATAAGGGCGAGTTCACCTTTATTTTGGAAGTACCGCCCAATTTTCAGCGCGACATGGCGGCGGGGCGCAATCCTGATTTGCAGCTTTTGGTTGATGCGACGTCGATGACGCAGGCGGGGGTGGGCGCGTCGTATCTTTCGCAAATTATCAACCGCGAAATTTACGAATTCACCGGCGTGACGCGGCCGGAATTAATCAGCCCCGTCATTAACACTTATTACAATCCCAACGGCGAGAGCGCGTGGTTCATGCCGACTTCGCAAATCGGATCGATGTCGTGTATGTTGCTGATTTTATTGACGGGGGCAGCGGTTATCCGCGAACGCGAACGCGGCACAATCGAGCATTTGCTGGTGATGCCGGTCAATGCGTTCGAACTGATGATGGGCAAAGTGCTGGCAAATGCCGCCGTGATTTGGGTGGCAGCATTGTCGTCGCTGTGGTTTATCGTGCATTTGAGCATAGGCGTGCCGCTCATCGGCTCGGTGCCGCTTTATGCGGTAGGGCTGGCGTTGTTCCTGTTTTCGGTGGCGTCGCTGGGCATCATGATCGCCACGTTCGCATCGACGATGGGGCAGTTCGGTATGCTGATGCTGCCGGTGTATATCGTGATGAACCTGTTTGCCGGCGGCGCATCCCCGCGCAGCAACATGCCGCACGCGGCGCAACTGATCAGCGAATATTGGCCGCTGACGCAGTTCGTCAAATTCTCGCAAGACATCCTGTTCCGCGGCGCGGGGATTGAAATCGTGTGGGGACATATGCTGATTATGGGCTGTATCGGCGTAGGATTCTTATGGCTGGCATTGTTGCGGTTTCAAGGGATGTTGGAACGGCAGGGTTGATGAGGTCGTCACGCCGAGGATCGCTAAAAAGCAAACCTGACGGTTTGCTGCCCTCTCCCTAGCCCTCTCCCACGGGGAGAGGGGATTGAGGATACCGAAACCCAACCGTGTTTGGGATTTTCAGCCAATTTGTACCTTCTTCCAGTGAGAGAGGGCTTGAGGATACCGAACCTCAGCCATTTGGGGGATTTCCAGCCAATTTGTCCCCTCTCCCCGTGGGAGAGGGTTAGGGAGAGGGCAGTAAGCCGCAGGCTTACATTTAGGTTTCTAGGTTTCGCAAAAAATCTTCTGAAAGTTCTCTCCAACAGGAGATCGCACATTCTGAAGACGTTGCGGCAAATTTTATTTGTGTGCAAGATAAACGAAAGGTCGTCTGAAAACTGAACTGCACCCCAAAAGTTGGACATCCCCTCCAACT
>CAUSDA010000072.1:0-14090 GCA_963529965.1 uncultured Neisseria sp. | reverse complement strand
CTAAATATCTTGGTGGGAATTTAGGGGATTTTGGGGAATTTTGCAAAGGTCTCATATTGGGATTCCGCCATCAAGCCGTTTCCAATCCGCCTCCTTCATTCTTTATCCCTAACCCATCCCTCGCGCCAACAAACGTAAAAGAAACAGATTCGGCACATTATCCAACCATGCCCCAGTCCCTTAAAAACAAATGAAAATATTAAAAACCCACCCACATCGCAATCTAATGCTTCCAAATCTCCCTATTTAAGTTTGCTTATCAATAAAAACAGACAAAGCAGCCCAAGAATATTCAAAAAATATCTTTGAATTCAATATTTATATCAAGCCTTCATTATAAAAATAATATAAACACCCCATTTATTAATTATATTACTGTCAACACTCTGATTTTGTGCTATATTGTGACGAAATAACCATTATTCAGAAATTGAGAAGAAAACTATGAAAACCGCCTCCGACTTCATCCGCGACGACATCAAATCCATGTCCGCCTACCGAATTGCCGACTTGCCCGAAGGCTTCATCAAGCTGGATGCAATGGAAAGCCCGTATCATCCGTTTGCCCGTTTTCCCGAGCTGTCAAACGAATGGCTGCGGCTGATTGCCCAAGCGCAGATTCATCTTTACCCCAATCCCGCCGCCAGCGGGCTGCAGGAAACTTTAAGAAAAGCCTTCGATATTCCTGAAGCTGCTGCCATCGCTTTAGGAAACGGCTCGGATGAGTTAATCCAATTCATGACCCTGCTTGTTGCCCAATACGGCGCGACCATGCTGGCGGTAGAGCCGAGTTTCGTGATGTATCGGCATAATGCCGAGCTGTACGGCATGAATTATGTCGGCGTACCGCTCAATGAAGATTTCACGCTTGATTTGCCCGCTGTTTTATCCGCCATCGACAAACATCAGCCCGCGCTGATTTTCATCGCCTATCCGAACAATCCGACAGGCGTATGCTTCCGCCGCGAAGAAGTCGAAGCCATCATCTGCGCGGCGCGCGGCATTGTTGTGGTTGATGAAGCATACGGCGCATTCAGCCGCGACAGTTTTCTGCCGCAGGCGGGCAGCATCGAAAATCTGGTCGTGATGCGCACCATCAGCAAAATCGGTTTTGCCGGACTGCGCATCGGCTATGCGGCAGGAAGCCCCGCCGTAATGGGCGAGCTGGCGAAAATCCTGCCGCCCTACAATATGAACCAATTAAGCTTGGCGACCGCCAAATTCGCCCTGCAACACCACGACGCGATTCAGACGACCATCGATATTTTAAAAGCCGAACGCGAACGCGTTTTCAACGAATTTTCCGCCATAGGTCGTCTGAAAGCCTTCCCCAGCGAAGCGAATTTCATTACCGTGCGTGTTCCCGATGCAGACGCATTGTTTAACACGCTTAAAGAAAACCGCATCCTGATTAAGAAACTCCACGGCACGCATCCGCTTTTGGCGCAGTGCGTCCGCATTACCATCGGCAGTCCCGAGCAAAACGATGCCGTACTGGACATTATCCGCAAGCTTTATGCCTGATTTTTTAAAACCTCACAGAGAGTAAACCTATGACCATCACTCAACTTCACCTTGCCAATTTCCTGCAGCTTGTCGAAGAAGCAGGCTCGCTGACCAAACTTGCCCGCAAATGCGGTTACGACAACGCGGCATCCCTGTCCCAACTGAAACGCCGCCTTGAAGAGCAGGCAGAAGACGAAAAAGCGCGCGGCATCCGCCCCAGTCTTGCCGCCAAACTCGAAGCCGGCATGCACAAACGCAAAGGCTGGTTAAACCGCGACCACAGCAAAGACAAAGAAAAAGCCGCAGCCGCCGAAGCCGCCCGCCAAGAGCGTGCCGCCCAAGCAGCCGCAGCCGCCGCACCGGCATTCCATATGCCCACAGAAGGCCGCGCAGTCAGCATCGCCCGCAACACCAGCGAAACCCAAATCACCCTCAGCCTCAACCTCGACGGCACCGGACAATACCGTTTCGACACCGGCGTTCCCTTTCTTGAGCATATGCTTGCCCAAGTCGCCCGCCACGGCATGATCGACCTCGACATCACCTGCAAAGGCGATTTGCACATCGACGACCACCACACCGTCGAAGACATCGGTATCGTACTCGGACAAGCCCTGAAACAAGCCTTGGGCAGCAAAGCCGGTATCCGCCGTTACGGCCATGCCTACGTTCCGCTCGACGAAGCCTTGAGCCGCGTTGTCATCGACCTCTCCGGCCGCCCCGGACTCGTGTACAACATCGACTTCACCCGCGCCCTCATCGGACGTTTTGACGTTGACCTGTTCGAAGAATTCTTCCACGGCGTCGTCAACCACAGCATGATGACCCTGCACATCGACAACCTCAGCGGTCATAATGCCCACCACCAAGCTGAAACCGTATTCAAAGCCTTTGGCCGCGCCCTGCGCATGGCAGCAGAATACGATCCTCGTATGGCAGGACAAACCCCGTCCACCAAAGGCACCTTGAGCGACGAATCCGTTGCCGTTGAAGTTACCGTTGAAGAAGAAGCGCAAAGCGAAGCGTAATCCGCTTTAAAAAAGGTCGTCTGAAAACCGGAAAACAGGTTTTCAGACGACCTTTGCGTTTGCAGTAGGCATTGTTCAAAACGCAAGCCGACAAAACATCACAAATGAAAGCAGAAAGCATCCGCCCCGCTCTCTTTCCCGCATCGGCGCGAACCCATCTTAAATCACAGACAACCCAAAATAAAAATCCATAGCCCAAATCTCACCCACAGATTCCGCTCTTCAAAAGCATCTCGTCAAACCACGCACCCTGTGTCCCTATCATTACCCACAAACCCCAAAAGGTCGTCTGAAAACAGGCATAACAAATTTTCAGACGACCTCCGATTTGTCAAACCCGCCCGATTTATGGGAAAATCGCACGATTGAATTTAACGAAGGGCGACACCGTGTTAGACAGAGAAGGCTATCGCCCCAATGTCGGTATCATCTTAATCAACAACCGCAACGAAGTCTTTTGGGGCAAGCGTGTGCGCGAACATTCTTGGCAGTTCCCGCAAGGCGGCATCAAGCCGGGTGAAAGTCCCGAAACCGCTATGTACCGCGAGCTGTACGAAGAAGTCGGGCTGTTGCCGCAACACATCAAAATCGTCGGCCGTACACGCGACTGGCTGCGTTACGACGTACCGAGCCACTGGGTACGCCGCGAATGGCGCGGTTCGTATCGCGGGCAGAAGCAGATTTGGTATCTTTTGCGGCTGGTCGGACGCGACAGCGACATCAATCTGCGCGCCTGCCACCATCCCGAATTTGACGGCTGGCGTTGGCACCAATATTGGGCTCCCGTTGACGAAGTGATTGATTTCAAACGCGATGTTTACTTGGGGGCATTAAAAGAACTCTCCTCCCGCTTCCTGCGCGGCATGGAAAGCTACGAAGACTTTACCGCGCGCCTGCCTTTTGACAACCGATAAAATAACGAAACGCAACGCTTTCAGGTCGTCTGAAAGCGTTGTTCTTCCTTTCAGACGACCTCTTCCCCTATGACTAAAAACAACCAATACAGCGAATCCAGCATCACCGTCCTCAAAGGCTTGGAGCCGGTCAAAGAACGTCCCGGCATGTACACCCGCACCGACAGTCCGACCCACATCTGCCAAGAAGTCATCGACAACGCGGCGGACGAGGCGTTGGGCGGTTTCGCTACTGAAATCGACGTGCGCATCCACGACGACGGTTCGCTTTCCGTGTGCGACAACGGACGCGGCATTCCCGTCGGGCCGCATCCTGTCGAAGGCGTGCCTGTGGTCGAACTCGTGTTTACCCGTCTGCACGCGGGCGGCAAGTTCAACAAAAAAGACGGCGGCAGCGCGTATGCCTTTTCAGGCGGCCTGCACGGCGTGGGCGTATCCGTCACCAACGCCCTCTCCACCCGCCTTGAGGTCACCGTCAAACGCGAAGGCAAAATCCACCGCATCGTGTTTGCCGGCGGCGATGTGGTCGAACCGTTGGCGGAAGTGGGCAAATGCGCCGTCAAAGACAGCGGCACCGAAGTGCGCGTCTGGCCGGACGGCAAATATTTTGAAAGCCCGAATTACAGCATTCCCGAACTCGAACGCCTGCTGCGCGCCAAAGCCGTGCTGCTGCCGGGCGTGCGCGTTTCCCTGACCCGTCCGGTCAAAGGCGAAGACGAAGCGCACACCCAAACCTGGCATTACCCCGACGGTCTGAAAAGCTATCTGACCGACCTGATTGCCGACGCGCAGGAAGCCGTGCCGCTGTTCTCCTGCGAAAACTACATTTCAGACGACCACAACGGCGATTTCAGCATCGGCGAAGGCGCCGCCTTTGCCCTGACTTGGCTGGAAGAAGGTTCGTGCGCCAACGAAAGCTACGTCAACCTCATCCCCACCCCGCTGGGCGGCACGCACGAAGCAGGCTTGAAACAAGCCGTGTTCAACGCCGTCAACAACTTCATCAATCTGCACAACCTCTTACCGCGCGGCGTGAAAGTGCAAAGCGACGACGTGTTCAGCAAAACTGCCTTCGTCCTCTCCGCCCGCGTCCTCGATCCGCAGTTCCAAGGTCAGACCAAAGACAAACTGACCAACCGCGACGCGTTGAAACTTGTTGCCGCCGTATCGGGCGACCCTTTGGAATTGTGGCTGAACCAAAACGTAGACTTCGGCAAAAAAATCGCTGAACTCGCCATCCGACAAGCACAAGCGCGGATGCGTTCGGTGAAAAAAATCGAAAAGAAAAAAGGCAGCGGCGTCGCCGTCCTGCCCGGCAAACTGACCGACTGCGAAAGCGAAGACATCCGCGAAAACGAACTCTTCCTCGTCGAAGGCGATTCCGCCGGCGGTTCCGCCAAACTCGCCCGCGACAAAGCCACACAAGCCATCCTGCCCCTGCGCGGCAAAGTGCTCAACAGCTTTGAAGTCCACCCCGACCAGCTTTTCGGCAACGCCGAAATCCACGACATTTCCGTCGCCATCGGCGTCGATCCGCACGGCATCAACGACCATCCCGATTTAAGCGGCCTGCGCTACGGCAAAATCGCCATCCTGTCCGATGCCGACGTGGACGGCTCACATATTCAAGTTTTGCTGTTGACCCTGTTCTACCGCCACTTCCCGAAACTGGTCGCCGACGGACACATCTACGTCGCCCAGCCGCCGCTGTTCCGCGTCGATGTCAACGCACAAGGCAAAAGTAAACCCGCCCGCAAATTCTACGCCCTAGACCAAAACGAACTCGACAGTATTTTAGAACGGCTGCAAAAAGAAGGCGTCAAAGAAACTGCCTATTCCATCAGCCGTTTCAAAGGCTTGGGCGAGATGAACCCCGACCAGCTCAAAGACACCACCATGCACCCCGACACCCGCCGCCTGTTGCAGGTGCAAATCCCCAAAGGCGCGGATGACGAAACACGCGACATCTTCGTCAAACTGATGGGCAAAGGCGAAGCCGCCGCCCGCCGCGCATGGATGGAGCGTGAAGGCGATACGGCGGAATTGGATATTTGATGCCGTTGGTTTGAAAAGCAACAAAGGTCGTCTGAAAGTTTCAGACGACCTCTGTTGCAAACAGCGGCGTTACGGTTGCCCGCCGTCGCGGATTACCGGGCTGTCCACCCGGCTGCGCCGCTCTGCGCCGCAATTCTGGTTGTGCACCAAGATGCCCGGATAATCGACACAGTAGGTATGGTAATCCTCGACCTCGATGTTGTAGACCGTGGTGCGGTAGCGACGGTAATGCCGTTGTCCGTCCTCGTCCACATACAGCAGGTTCTCGTCATTTGGTACATCCGCCCAATCCAATGTCGGGCAATTCAGTGATTCGTCAGTTAGAACCATCTCATAGCTGTTGCCTAAATCCGACTCTTTCCAGCCGTAAGCCAGATTGGTTGGCTGTGCCCATGCCTGGTCGGTATCGCGGTAGGCATACAGCGGGCGGTAATCCTCCACCACGTAATAATCGTTTTCAAGACCCAGAACTACATCGCCGCGCTCAAGCTGGTCGGCACGCTTCCACACCGGCTGTTCGTACAGCCGCATTTCATAGGGGGTTTTTTCAAAGGCCGACAGGGCGTCGTATTTCTCCCAACCGTCCGGCCCGTTGAACATATCACTGCTGTCGTAATCGCAGCCCTTCCAATAGGCGCCGAGCTTGCCAAATTCCGGATGTTCGACAATCAGGTTGGTGATGACGCCGTACACGCAGAACGGGTGATTCGGGGTAGCGACTAGGGTTGCCCCTCCCCCGTTCCTTTCGGGGAATTGGGAAAACTTCAGCATCACTACTTCCCTGTCCTCATAACGGAAGGTATTCACCACCCGCTTGGGAACGGCCTCGCCGATGCCGTTTTCAGGGCGAGACATCACCAAATCGCCCACCTTCAGTTCGTCTATCGGCGTCCAGCCTTCTTCCGTTTCTACCAAGGTGCCCTTCATAAAGCAGCCCATGCCGGAGGATAGGGCGTTTTCTACGGCGTGTTGTCCATTCAATTTGTTCATACTGTTTCCCGAAATTGTGTTTTTAAAAGTTTCTGATTAAAGGAGGTGGCTATCATAGACACCTCGTATCACTTGTAAGGTCGTCTGAAAACGGATTTAGGTTTTTCAGACGACCTTTTTACATTATGCTGCCAAACAGGGTTAAAAATCATGTAGTAATCTTCAAAAAGCCGAATAGAAGGCATTTCCATATTACTCCCTCAATAATTGCTCAATATGCATATTTTAAATGAGAAAATATATTTATGGCTGACAAAGGCCGTTTTCTTGATAATAATATTGACCCTGACTCAGAATGAATCGAAAGCATAAAAGGTCGTCTGAAAGCCAATCGTTCCAAACCATCATCTAAGGACATTCATAAATGGTACGCCTTACCTCATCCCTATTGTTACTTATCACCGGCCTTTCACTTACCGCTTGCGGTTCTAGCATTGATTACGACCGCCAAGGATTGGAGCGCAGCCAACAAATGTGGCAGCAGCGCTTGGATAGCCTTCCAATCGGCGCAACTGAAGCGCAACTGCGCGACTGGCAAAACAAATACGGATTAAAACTAGCGTTTCAAGAACCTGACCATTATTACAGTTCCAACCTGCCCGAAGGCCATTTCCCCGTAAAAAAACATTGGTCCAAATTCAGCCCTTGCGATGCTTTTTTCTTATCTTTGACCATCCAAACCAACGAGCAAAAGCAAGTGGTTAAAAAAGAACTGAAAGCCTTGGGCAGCTGCATATAAACCGTCTATGATTCAGGTCGTCTGAAATCCAAAATCCGTTTTTCAGACGACCCGGACTTCGGATTTAAACTTTATCCATCATCAACATAAACCAACGCTCATCAATAAAGACTACAACATGAATTATCGCGAAATTATTAACGAACTAAATGAAAACCTACATGCATTTCCCGAAGCCGAAACTGTATTTTCCGAAAAACAGCCATGGTTGAAAGAACATTTTCTGCCTTGTATCAGTATCGACTTAGTGGAAATCAATCCCGAATGGAAAGGCATAACGCTGCATTTGATCAATCCGCAGGAACCGGGCGACGGCTTAATCGGCGAACTGACGCAGTTCGCCCATAATGAATTTATCGGAATTAATTGGCTTTCATTCCGCTTGACTGAAGACAACCGTTACGAATTTTTGGGTGACGAGCGTTATTTTCTCCGCAGCCCGGCCAACAAACATTTGCTGACCGATCCGTATTTGGAAAAAGATTTTGCCGAAAACCTGAAAAACTATGCCGAACATAAAAAAGCATTTCAGGAAAAAACAGGGTATTACGGTGGAGAGCCCTATTACAGCGAGTATGACGGATTATTTCTGAACAGCTTGGGTGGAGAACGCATTGAAAGCAGCAACTGGTCAACCTCAGACGACATCCCGTCTGCTTACAAAATGACGCAAGACGAAGACGGGAACGTCACCATTACCCACAATGGCAATCGTTTTTACCATATCGCCTCAGCTTGCGGTTATTCCTATTCCCATGGCGCAGACAATATTGTCATGCTGTACGAGCCGATCAGCAGACTTGTTCTATTTACTTACGATTGGACATAAACCATGAGTGAATTAAACGACCAAACCTACGACTCCATTTGCCGGCTTTGCGAACAAGGCGACACGTTGGCGGAAGACGGGCAATACGCCGAAGCACTCGACCTTTATTGGCAGGCATGGGATTTGTTGCCCGAACCGAAAACCGACTGGGAAGCAGCAACATGGATTCTGGCAGCCATCGGAGATGCTGATTTTTTGAGCGGCGATTTTGCCGCCGCGC
Source organism: uncultured Neisseria sp. (assembly GCA_963529965.1). GTDB lineage: Bacteria > Pseudomonadota > Gammaproteobacteria > Burkholderiales > Neisseriaceae > Neisseria. Next base: position 5,809 of record CAUSDA010000072.1, on the reverse strand, counting down.
ACGAGCATTTAAGCCACGCCATGTATTGCCCGGACGCAATCGGCAACCCGTTTTTGCATTTGCGTTTAGGACAGGCGCAGTTTGAATTGGGCAATATGGAACGCGCCGCTGACGAGCTGATGCGCGCCTACATGGGTTTGGACGGCGAAGCGTGGCTGGACGAAGACCCAAAATATCTGGATTTTTTAGCCACCGTGACAGAAGGCATTGAAAACCATAGCCGAAAAAACCACTAGTGCAATATAGGCTGCGCCCTGTTTTTCAGACGACCCAGACTTCAAACCAGCTATAAAAGGTCGTCTGAAAACCGGTCCCACCTAAAACTCAAAAGGAATCCACCATGTACACTTGCACTTCCTGCGGCGAAAAACATGAAGACATGCCGGCGCTCTGCTTTGCCACTCCCGATCCCTATAATCAACTCAGTGAAGAAGAACGCATTGCTTATCAAGCGGAATGCGATTCTGATTTCTGCATCATCCGCTATCCCGACCAAACCGACCGCTTTATCCGCGCGGTGCTGCTTATTCCGATTATCGGGCATGAGGAAACGCTGGAATACGGCGTGTGGGTATCCGTCAGCGAAAAGAGTTTTAACGACTATCAAAGCGACTTTCACGACAATCCGGAAAACATCGTTTATTTCGGCAGGATATGCAACTGGCTGCCCCCTTACGAATCCGACACCTTCGGCCTGCACTGCAATGTCGTTACCCAGTCCGACAACCGGCGTCCCCTGCTGCAACTGCATCAAGGCAGCGAACATCCGCTGGTACGCGACTTTTATCACGGCATAGAATATGCCGAAGCACAGGCAAGGATAGAGGCGGCATTCGGTGCAGACTATTAAGGACCGAATGGCAAACCGCCCTCTATTGAACGAAACCATGTCCGACGGCTCCCGCCTGTTCCTGCAACTGCCGCAAACCTGCCCGCCGTCGAGCCTGCTGCGGCAAATTGTCCGCCGTTTAGGCGGAACCCCTACCGCCTTTGTTTCTAATGAAATAACAGGCGAAACGTGGATAGATTTCTGCTACAAGGGCTGGAAGTTCAGTATTCACAACTTATATGGTGAATATTGGTTTTTTGCCGAAAACAGCGAATGCCCCGAAGCTATATTGCAATCTATGATTCAGGTCGTCTGAAATCCAAAGTCCGGTTTTCAGACGACCTCAAATAAGGATCAACATGAAATACAAAGACCTACGCGACTTCATCGCCATGCTCGAACAGCAGGGCAAACTCAAACGCGTCGCGCATCCCGTTTCCCCGCATTTGGAAATGACCGAAATCGCCGACCGCGTGCTGCGCGCCGAAGGGCCGGCGTTGCTGTTTGAACACCCGATTAAGCCCGACGGTACGCGCTACGATTATCCCGTGTTGGCAAACCTGTTCGGCACGCCCGAACGCGTGGCGATGGGCATGGGTGCGGACAGCGTGTCCAAGCTGCGCGAAATCGGGCAGACGCTGGCGTATCTGAAAGAACCCGAACCGCCCAAAGGCATTAAAGATGCGTTTTCCAAACTGCCGCTGCTGAAAGACATTTGGAGCATGGCGCCGAACGTGGTGAAAAATGCGCCGTGTCAGGAAATCGTGTGGGAAGGCGAAGACGTTGATTTGTATAAACTGCCGATTCAGCATTGCTGGCCGGAAGACGTTGCGCCGCTGGTAACATGGGGCTTGACCGTCACGCGCGGGCCGCACAAAAAACGCCAGAACTTAGGCATTTACCGCCAACAATTAATCGGCAAAAACAAGCTGATTATGCGCTGGTTGTCGCATCGCGGCGGCGCGTTGGATTATCAGGAGTTCCGCAAACTCAATCCCGATACGCCGTATCCCGTCGCCGTCGTACTCGGCTGCGACCCTGCCACCATTTTGGGTGCGGTAACGCCCGTTCCCGATACCTTGAGCGAATACCAGTTTGCCGGACTGCTGCGCGGTTCGCGGACGGAACTGGTGAAATGTATCGGCAACGATTTGCAAGTGCCTGCCCGTGCAGAAATCGTGCTGGAAGGCGTCATCCATCCGAACGAAACCGCGTTGGAAGGCCCATACGGCGACCACACGGGCTATTACAACGAGCAGGACCATTTCCCCGTGTTCACGGTCGAACGCATTACCATGCGCGAAAACCCGATTTACCACTCCACCTACACGGGCAAACCGCCCGATGAACCCGCCGTTTTGGGCGTGGCGTTGAACGAAGTGTTCGTACCGCTCTTGCAAAAGCAGTTCCCCGAAATCACCGATTTCTATCTGCCGCCCGAAGGCTGCTCCTACCGCATGGCGGTGGTCAGCATGAAAAAACAGTACGCCGGACACGCCAAGCGCGTGATGATGGGCTGCTGGTCGTTCCTGCGCCAATTTATGTACACCAAATTCATCATCGTGGTCGATGACGACGTGAACGTGCGCGACTGGAAAGAAGTCATCTGGGCGGTAACCACGCGTATGGATCCCGTACGCGACACCGTTTTGATGGAAAACACGCCCATCGACTATCTCGACTTCGCCAGCCCCGTCAGCGGACTCGGCGGCAAAATGGGCTTGGACGCGACCAACAAATGGCCGGGCGAAACCGACCGCGAATGGGGGCGGGTGATCAAAAAAGACCCTGCGGTTACGGCTAAGATTGATGAGATTTGGGGGGAGTTGGGGTTGTGAACCAAAAGTGCAGGCTGCTTTTCGCACATTCAAAACCAGAAGCAGCCTGCACTTTGCTAAGGTCGTCTGAAAGCAGCGTTTCAACAAAATTTCCAAACAATATTAGGTATTTTTGAGTATGGAAACACGAAAAACATCCCGCCTAATCCTCCGCTCTTGGGCGCTGACCGATGCCGAAGCGGTGTATAAACAAGCCCGCAACCCTAAAATCGGAGCGATGTGCGGCTGGCCTCCTCATACCAGCGTGGCGGAAAGCCGCGAAATTATTGAACACGTCCTCCGCAAGCCGCATAGTTTTGCCATTTGCTTGGAAGATAATCAAGCGATAGGCAGCATCGGCCTACTTTTTCAAAACGACATCAATCTGCCGATGAGCGACCGTGAAGCGGAAATAGGTTATTGGCTGGGCGAGGATTTTTGGGGAAAGGGCTATGCAACTGAAGCGGTGCAATCAGTTGTCGCCTATGCTTTTGAGGAATTGTCTCTGGTGCGGCTTTGGGGTGGAATTTATCAGGAAAATACCCCTTCGCAACGCGTGCTGGAAAAATGCGGATTTTATCCTCATCACATTGAAGAACACTTCTTTTCCAAACCAACGGGTGAGACGCATAGGGCGGTAATATATGCGTTGGAGAAAGAGTAGTCGTCGGAATGTACTCGTAAAGCAACATATCTTGCTTGTTTTAAACCGCATTAAGCACTAAAAGGGTCGTCTGAAATCAAGTTTTCAGACGACCCTTTTAACCGATAAAACTTTACAATAACTTATCTAATTATTGCATGTTGCCGATACACCCCTGATTTAAAACTCATTCACTCTGAAGCAATCGCCCCGCCACCAGATACCCAAACCCCACTGCCGATATTTCGAACAGCATTTTTTTGGCTATATAAAGCATTACTTTACAGATTTTTTGATATAATTTTGACTATCCGTTTAGATAACCCGTTGATACCACCCTCTGCGTGTTTTCAGACGGCCTATCAAAAATATAACTTGTTTTCCAAATAAAAGGCCGCCCGCTCTATGCACGAAACTTTTTCCCTCGCACCCATCGTTATCGTCCTCCTTGTTTCCGTCATTACGGTGATTTATTGCCGTAAATTCAACATTCCTTCCATGCTCGGTTATCTTTTAGTCGGCTTTATCGCCGGTCCGGGTATGTTGAAGCTGATTCCTCAAGGCCATGCGACTGATTATCTGGGCGAAATCGGTATCGTATTCCTGATGTTCAGTATCGGTCTCGAATTCTCCCTACCCAAGCTCAAAGCGATGCGCCGTTTGGTGTTTGGGTTGGGCGGCTTGCAGGTCATTGTGACCATGTTGTCGATTATTGGCATTTTGATGTTGATGGGCGTCAGCTTTAATTGGGCGTTTGCCGCAGCCGGGGCGATGACCATGTCGTCCACGGCAATCGTCAGCCGCATCCTGTCCGAAAAAACCGAATTGGGACAGCCGCACGGTCAAATGGCGATGGGTGTCTTGTTGATGCAGGATATTGCCGTCGTGCCGCTGATGATCCTGATCCCTGCATTGGGGGGAAATGGAGAAGAAGGCAGCCTGTGGGCGGCGCTTGGTCTTGCCGGATTGAAAATGCTGGTCACGCTGGGCGTGTTATTCGTCGTCGGCAGCAAGGTGATGTCGCGCTGGTTCAGAATGGTCGCCAAACGCAAGTCGTCTGAATTGTTCATGATCAACGTCTTGCTGGTAACCTTAGGCGTAGCTTATCTGACCGAACTGGAAGGCTTGTCGATGGCATTGGGCGCATTCGTCGCAGGTATGCTACTTTCGGAAACGGAATACCGTTTTCAGGTGGAAGACGACATCCGCCCGTTCCGAGATATTCTGCTTGGTTTCTTCTTTATCACGGTCGGCATGAAACTGGATATCCAGGCTTTAATCGGCGGCTGGCAGCAGATTCTGATTTTGCTGGCAATCCTGCTGGTATTGAAAGCATTGGTCGTCTTTTTCATCGCTTTGCATATGAAGCATCCGATTGCGGACAGCTTGAAAACAGCCCTCTATTTAGCACAAGGCGGCGAATTTGGTTTTGTGATGTTAAACATCTCCAGCAAAATCAATATGGTGTCGCCAGAACTGGAGCAGGCAGCTACGGCAGCAATTCTGTTGTCTATGATTATCGCCCCATTTATCTTGGGCAGCAGTGATGCCATCGTCAGCCGTTTTGTCAAATCAAGCTGGGATATGAAGGCATTGGATTTGCACAGCATGTTGGTAGAAACCATGAGCAAATCCGACCACGTCCTGATTATCGGTTTCGGACGCGGCGGTCAGACCGTCGGACGCGTCTTGGCTCAGGAAAACATCCCCTACTTCGCCCTCGACCTTGATATCGGTAGGGTTCAGGTGGCGCGCAATGCGGGCGAGCCGGTTTCGTTCGGCGATGCCAAGCGGCGGGAAGTCTTGGAAGCCGCAGGTTTGGAACGCGCCAAAATGGTGGTCATTACCCTGAACAATATGCACGAAACCCAGCATGTTCTCGACAATATTATGTCCTTACATCCGAGTATGCCCGTGTATGTCCGGGCAACCAATGACGATTACGTCAAAATCTTTACCGACATGGGCGCAGAAGAAGCTGTATCCGATACCAAAGAAACCAGCTTGGTGCTGGCAAGCTACGCCATGTTGGGCAATGGCGCGACATACAGCCACGTTTATCAAACCATTACCAACATCCGACACAGCCGCTACGCCTCTCTGGAAGGCTTGTTTGTCGGCAGCGATGATGAAAACGGATTCGGTGAAGAAGGCAAATCCATATGCCGCCACGCCTTCCCTCTGACCGGCGAAGCCTACGCCATCGGCAAAACCATCCGTGATTTACCTTTGGATAACGCCGGCATCAAACTTCTATTTATCCGCCGCAACACAAGCAGGATAGAAAACCCCGACTTGGATTTCCAGCTTCAACCGAATGATATTTTGGTCGTCGCAGGCAGACAGGAGGAAATTATTTCTTTTGAAAACTGGAGTTTGCAAGGAAATACCTAATACACTGAAAAATAAAGCTTGCGCGGCGGATGCTTTTTTGATTTAATAGCGTCTTCGCAAATACAGCGACAAGGGTGATTAGCTCAGTTGGTAGAGCGTCTGCCTTACAAGCAGAATGTCGGCGGT